>NZ_JAMPLX010000028.1:0-6567 GCF_028477825.1 Providencia sp. PROV267
GCCGCCATACTTTGATTTCCAATTATAATAGGTGGCGTTACTAATCCCATTTTGGCGGCAAATATCGTCCACTTTCATACCAGAATCAGCAAGTTTTAAAATATTAACGATCTGAGTTTCAGTAAAACGGGCTTTTTTCATTATGACCTCTGCAATTTTTAGGACAGAAAATCTAATTATCGCTGTCTTATTTTAAGGGAAGTGGACAGCATGCAATATATAATGAAATGATGAAGTCAAAACTAGATGCTTTGGAGAGAGTTGCAAATAAAGAAAAATGGGATTATCGACGAATACAAAGTGAAGTATTGAACCTACAGCATGAGGCTCGTAAAGGATTCAAAACAGGAAAACTTACATGTGCTTGATTACGAGGATAAGGGCATGAATATCTATACTATTAGTAGTAGCTTCTCATTGGGAAATGGAGTTATTGACTTCTCAGACCCAAAGTCAAGATTATCAAGCTTTTTCATTTGGAATGAAGGGGATGATAAGTTTCTCTCATATTCACTACCAAAAGGTAAAGTACAAAGTACTATGCGGAGTGATAAACTGATGGTTTCAGATTATTTTCCTGCCAATATCGGAGTCCCAGTTTTTTCACAGAGAGCGGTATCTATATTTGAGCGTAGAATTGCATCTGAAATGTCCTTCTATAAATGTACTGTGGAAAATGCTAGTGAAACGATGTCTTTATGTAAGGTAAACAATTACCTTCCAATTATTGACGAGGAAAGAATAACGTTTAGGGAACTTATTGATGGCACTAAACTAATCGATATTCCTGCCTATAAATGTGATAAAGATTTCTTTATAGCGAGAGATAGTGTCTTTTGTGAGCAAATGATTGTCTCTCAACTATTTGTCGATTTATGTAATGAAGAAGGGTTGAATATTGAATTTTCACAATGTTAATGAAGTGTCTGGTTTCTAATGGAAAATATTTTTGGGATGGTCTAATAAAACTGTAGAGATTTATAGCTTATAATTAAGCAAAATCGTATAGGTATAAATATAACCCGAAAAGTAAAAGTGACCTTTAGTGCAAAGCAAAAACTGGAATATGCAAAACTCATGGTTGAAGGGGGATATAGCAATATTCAAGTTGAACAAATATCTGGGGCGGGCAAATCTGCTGTGTCGCGATGGAAGCAACAATACCTTGCTGAGTTAAATTGGGAAGGAGCAGAAAAACAGACTTTGAATGTCACACCTAAAAAACAAACACCAACAACTTCAAAAAAATGCTAAGATAAAATTATGGATAATATATATACTTTTAAAGCCTCCATTGTTAATTGCTATACAGAGAATGACGTTGTTGTTATTGGCGTAGGAGATGACCCTACAAGCCCACAAAATAATCTGATCTTATCAAGATTTGATGATGGGGAGGTTGATGATTCAATTGGCATTCAAACTAGTCTTTCAGAAAGAGAGTATTCTAATGCTATTGATAAAATCATTTTAAGAAAATACACCCTAAAAATTGAAATAAAAACTGACAAAATAAAGGATGTTGGGTTTTCAAATATTTTAGTGTATTTAAATGCTGAACACTTTAACTATAGAACATTGAAAGAATATATAGATACTATTTTCCATGGTAGTTCTGCAAAAGTAATTATTGAGTCTTATTGAAGAAATAGAACAAGAGGTTTTACTTTGTGGTAAAACCCTCAAGTTCAATTTCCACAAACAACGACTGTATCACTACGATGCACCGGGTAGCCGCATTCATAAAGTGGTTGAGTCACGGGCTTACGGCAAAGTAGAACGACATGAAACCCATTTTGTCTTGCAAGGACTACGATTACTGCAAGAGCAGGATATCAATACCGGTAAATACCAAACCTATTGCTACGAAGAGCACGGCAGTTATACCCCACTCGCCCTTATTGTGAAGTAATCCAGTGGATACCACTATTACTGGCATCACTGCGACATTAACTGTGCCTCACTCGACGTCACCAACGAACAAGGCAATACGGTGTGGTCAGGGAAATATGAACGTTTTGGTTTTGTTCGCAATAGCCCATTAAGTTTCTACTCCGACCCAGATCGCAAGATGGAGTCCTTTGAGCAGAACTTACGCTATGCTGGACAGTATTTTGACACTGAAACAGGATTACATTTTAATACCTTCAGATTCTATGACCCACAGATAGGCCGTTTTATCATGTCCGACCCAATTGGGTTATTGGGTGGGATAAATCTGTATCAGTATGCACCTAATCCATTGGGATGGATTGACCCTTGGGGCTGGGAAATTGTCAGGGTTTATCACTACACAAGTAGTGATGGATATAAAGGGATTATGGGTACTGGTTCTATAAATATGAGTGACCCAGGAGCTTGAGGTAAAGGAGCCATATCTGGAAAACCTAATGCAGTATATGTGACAACAATGTCGCCTGAAGAACTGAATGCATCAAAAGCTAGAGGGCAAATGGGACTAACTAATGCAAAGAGTACACATTATATCTCTTTTGAAATAGATAGTAGCAAGATCCAACGAGTTGACAGGCAGGATGGAGTGAAACGTCTTTTCATACAAGAAAATATAAATCTTCGCGATCCTAATAATAAAATAAAAAGTGGTGTTACACATGGTCGCTGTTAGCTGAATCAATGACATTCATCAAAATTTGTAGCATAGGAGAATTTTATGTCTGAATGGACAGGCGAATTATATGGATTTTATACGAACAAACCAACGAAAAGTGTTTTTTCTTTTTTTAAAAATGAAATCCTTAAAATAGATTATCAGTACGAATATAATTCATACAACGATGAAGAATCGCTATTTTTTTATAAAGATAAAAACATGTTACGTCATCATGAAGATATTGGCTATAACCTTGATCTTGATAATAAAGGATGTTTTTGTATAGAAGCAAAGATAGTTAATTTACATGGAATAGCTACATTGTTTGAGTTTGAATCTGAATCAAATTTTGAACCATATGATATAAATTTACAGTTAGATGATATTTTCTATTATGTTTTGATTTTACCTGACTTCATTGAAAACTCTCAGTTTTGTTCAGACATACACCGTCTTTTTGTTAATACTCTCGCAAAGATACGCTTATAAGAATAAGGCTCAGGATGTATTTTGACATAAAAATCCCCCTAGTAATTGATTATCCAACTATTGGGGTAACTTCAAAAGGATATTTTTAAATTACGGTAAAACGAACTGTTTGAAAAGTTGGCGATAGAGTTAATATCAAGTTACGTTACGAAAAGTACGGCAGCGCAGCTATCCTCCCTCGCCGTTATTGTGAAGCAATCCAGTGGATACCACTATTACTGGCATCACTGCGATATTAACAGTGCACCACTCGATGTCACCAACGAACAAGGCAATACGGTGTGGTCAGGGAAATATGAACGTTTTGGTTTTGTTCGCAGTAGCCCATTAAGTTTCTACTCCGACCCAGATCGCAAAATGGAGTCCTTTGAGCAGAACTTACGCTATGCTGGACAATATTTTGACAATGAAACCGGATTACATTTTAATACCTTTAGATTCTACGACCCACAAATAGGCCGTTTTATCATGCCTGACCCGATTGGGTTACTGGGTGGAATGAATCTGTATGCTTATGCGCCTAATCCGATGTCATGGGTGGATCCTTTCGGATTAATGACCTTATACCGAGGCATGAATATTAGCGAATATGAGAGCTTGATGAAAACTGGCACTTGGACTTCACCACCGAATGCATTAGAAGGTAAATGGTTTGCTACAACATATGACAATGCTGTTATTTGGGGTAACAAAATGGGGCATGGAGGTGATACATTTAAAGTTGTACAAATAAATGTACCAGATGAAATTGCTAAAAAATGGCATTTTGACCCTCATTTAGATAGTATTGGTCCAGCTAGATTTGCCACATTAGATGATCTTAATAATTCTAATGTGAAAATAACTTGGAGTAAAAATGTTACAGCGAAAGGAAACCAAAGATGCATTTAGTAAAAATAAAATGGGTACAAAAAAAAGATGGCGGTCGAACAAGACCTCCAGATGTAGGTCGATATTATGCTGTATCAAGATTCCCCGAAGATACTACTTGGCAAAATAATGCTTGGAGTGTAGTTTTTGATATACATTCCACAAAATCAGAAAATAATGAATTTATAAGTGAGGCTAGTGTTGATTTCTTAATGGATAACGCACCGAAAGAACGCATGGAACAACATAGTACTTTTGATATATACGAAGGACCCAAAAAAGTAGCCACCGTTTTTTTAAAATAATATATGATTACGTTACCTGAGTTACAGTGACCATTGCTTAGCTAACCTGAGTTCGGGATAAGAAAAACAGTGAACTAAAAGTGGATTCTGTGAGCAGATCTTTCTACCCAAAAGTGACTGTTCACTAAGAAACCTGCTATGCATAAAAATCGGGGAGCAGGTAAACTGTATCGAGATAAACCTGAAACCCTATTGCTACGAAGAACACGCCAGCTATTATATCCCACTCGACGTCACCAACGAACAAGGCAATACGGTGTGGTCAGGGAAATATGAACGTTTTGGTTTTGTTCGCAGTAGTCCATTAAGTTTCTACTCCGACCCAGATCGCAAGATGGAGTCCTTCGAGCAAAATCTACGCTATGCTGGACAATATTTTGACAATGAAACCGGATTACATTTTAATACGTTCAGATTCTACGACCCACAGATAGGCCGATTTATCATGCCTGACCCAATTGGGTTATTGGGTGGGATGAATCTGTATCAGTATGCAGTAAACCCAATGAAACTGATTGATCCTTTGGGACTAGCTGTAGAACAAATACCTTATGGTGAAGGGTTAAGCCAAAGTGTAATAGACCAGCGTATTTTAGACGGTAATTTTAATGCCAAAGGAACAAACTATGCGGCTATAAGCTACACGAAAGACGGAAAAAATTATATAGATGTAGTAAAAAATGATCCTGGTTTTTTTACACTCTGAAGAGAAATTAATAGCTAAGTATGCGAATAAGCCAGGGATTACCATTAACGAGTTTTTTTCGGAAAGGCACCCTTGCACTAGTTGCAATCCGCTTGTGAATAAATATTCACCAAAAAATACTTATAGCTTTAATTACAGTTCTTCAGGCAGAAAAGATTTACAACATAATCTAAATAATATCAAAAAAACATGTTAGGTGAAATATGCCATATCTTACAGAAACATTAGAATCTAAGTTGATTGATATTAAAAATATCATTCATTATCAAAAAAAAAATAAAAGATTTAGAGGATAAAGTAGATTTACTTCCTTCTTATACAAATTATAACTTTAAATTTTACAAACCAACTTATTTTTTAACACATTCAAATGAAAATTACATTATATTTGGTGAGGACTTAAGTGGTTATTTTTGTTTTAAAGAAATTGACGGGAAAATATTTTATGCATACTCCCCAAATGAAAATGTAAAAATATTATTTTGTAATAGTAATATTAAACTATTTGTATCTTTTTATAATGTATTTTTAAATCAAGTCGTAACTAACTATTCAGTTGATAAAGAATTTGATCCTGAACGAATCAATTTATTTTATAATGAGATTGATTTTGATGCTATGAAAGATGAAGAATATTATTGGGTTACAAAAATCTATGAACTAGAAGAAGTTTTTTTCCCCTTAAATGATGAAAGAGTCAGTTTTTATAAATCATTATAATATTGGTAATACCATCATTTTACTTATCATTGTGATAGTAACAGTGCCCCACTCGACCTCACCAACTAACAAGGTAACACAACTGTAATGTGAGGTGAAAAAACGGGGCATGGTGGTGATTTCCGTGTCATTCAATTCAATGTACCTGATAATATAACTGATGCTGCTTATAAAACCCCTCGATTGGATGGAATATGAAAAGCTAGATTTATAGAAAATACAGTCCTCAATGAGGAAAAAATTAAACCTAAATGGAGTAAATACATACATCAACCAACTTGCTAAAATAGAGGGGAAAATGGAAACTTCAAAAAAAAATGTCAAGATTCACTGGACACCAGTGCAACAAGGTGGAAAAAAATCACTCCCCCTGAATTTAAAATATTATGTAATCACTGAACCAATGAGAGGTAAAAGTGGTGATATATCATCTTGGTCAGTAGTGCTAAATATTAAAAGTAATGAACAGGTCGATTCCTACCAAAGAATAGGTTTAGGTGAAGCCTATTTTTTAATGGAAGATGCACCTAGTTTTTTACTCAATTCCGGATTTATAATAAATATTTATGAAGGGCCTAAACTAGTTGGTACAGTTGAAGTTCTATAATCTATCGTATTAATTACTAGTTCCTAATAACGCACTGTGAATGGACATGATGATGCACTCGGTCGCCTTATTCATAAGGTGGTTGGATCACAGGCTCACGGCAAACCAACACGACACGAAACCCATTTTGTCTGGCAAGGACTACGGTTACTGCAAGAGCAGGATATCAATACCAGTAAACACCAAACCTATTGCTACGAAGAACACGGCAGCTATACCCCCCTCGCCGTTATCGTGAAGCAACCCAGTGGATACCACT
>NZ_JAMPLX010000029.1:0-39069 GCF_028477825.1 Providencia sp. PROV267
TTTGAGCAGAACTTACGCTATGCTGGACAATATTTTGACAATGAAACCGGATTGCATTTTAATACGTTCAGATTCTACGACCCACAGATAGGCCGTTTTATCATGCCCGACCCAATTGGGTTGCTGGGTGGGATGAATCTGTATCAGTATGCGCCGAATCCATTGGTATGGATTGACCCTTGGGGGTTAAGTGTTGTCCGTGATAATTACAATACTGCAAAAACTCTATCAGAACCGGAGGTGCTTAAACAACTTCAAAGCAAATACCCTTCAGCACAGTATGAAATATTAGAGCAACCGCGAGTCTATATAAATGGAGAGGTTGGACCAACCGGAAAAGCTTTGTATTCTAATCCTGACTTTATGGTTATAGATAGAAACTCAGGGAATATTATAGACTTAGTTGATGCTAAAAATGGAAACGCCCCATTTACAGCTAATCAAAAACTACTAAATGAAAAAGGTGGAACATTTAAAGGATCAAGCCGTAGTGCTGTTTTACCTAGAGGTAGTCAAGCAAAACAAATTAAACCTAATTCTTTACGTCAAATAAGGACATCATGCTAATGAAACCAGTTAGTCTATCAAGCAAAAAAGAACTTATGCTAAACGAATTAATTGAATTCATGAAGCATTATAATGCTAAATACAAAAAATCAAAATGTGAATTTGAGATTTTTGAGAATGAAGTCAGCAAAATATGTATGTTGAATTTTATTAATAGAGGGAGTCATTTAGCCTTAAGAACTTTTTTATACATTAGTATAGATGGCATAAATAAGGAGTTCAAAAAATTAGCAAAAAATACAGTTTGCCCTCCTTATATCTATGGAGGTGAAATTACTGAAATTTGTGAACATTTTGATATAAAAATCGGCAGAGAGTATACAGAACAGATCATAACATCTGATACCCGCATTAATGACATAATTACCGAATGGAAGAATGATTTTATTAAAATATGCATTCCATTTTTTGATAAATATAGTTCCCCCAGCGAATTAAATAAAGAAATCAATGATATTAATCAGTTAAAACTTCCTCCTTTAGCTTTAAGTACTAGTAACAGAATATTAAAAGGAAGCTTGTTATTAAAATTATCTTCTCAACCAAAATATTATGTAGAGCAAACAATGGCATTGTATAATGAAATCTCAATTAACAGTAAAAATAAAAAATTACTTGACGATTTTAATGTCATTAAAGAATATGTCGAGAATAGTATAAATAATTAACAATTCAAACATCAGATTCCAATTGACTGCATTTACTTAAAATTTAGATTGTCAGGTTTAGTATGTTAGGCATAATTAAACCTGACAGTCTAACCAGAGTGAGAAGAAGTAATTAATTATAAATAACGACATAGACTACTATAGAAGCTAGATAGTCTGAACGAGGTTTAAGCCATTATTTAAAATCTTAATTTTTCAGTATGTTGGATATTCAGTGATGACTTTTTCGACTTCAAACTGTAGGCAATAAAACCATCTAATAAATACTCATTTTTCGGTCGTGTATTCAATATAGAGATCATCACAATAGGTAATGCTCCCGTTCTATGAATGTACCGATGATTTTATCATGCATTTCAGGTGACTTTGAGTAACCTAACGTCTTACGGTTAAGCTGCTTTAAGAGATTTCTCAAGTTCAAATTCTCTCTTTCTATACGTTACGTTGTGTATAAAACTTACTTGCCACATGTTTTTGTTTGGGTAATATCTCATAAGCACTGAGCTTATCCGTGCACCAAAAAGCCACATTAAATCTAGACAGTAAAGCCAGTAACTGGCGAAGAGTTCTCTTGTTTCGACGACCAAACGTATGAGCAATAATCCGTTTTAGGCGAGGTTCCCAAGCATACCAGAGCCAGCGTTGTTGTTTCTTGTTAGCCATAAAAGACCACTGCTCATCAACCTCGCAAAGGAGTTCAATGTGCAAATTATCAAGGGGTAAAGAAGTTACCTGCTTCGGCGAGAGTTTTTTAAAGTACGAACTACCGCATTAATGCTAATATGAAGTGCCCTAGCAGTATCACGAATACCCGCATTATTCATCGTGGGGGTCGATAATTTTATCTTTAGCACCGGGTTGGCAGGCTCTATATTCATAATCATGTTGGAAGCTTCTGCAGCAATCTTGACAACGATAACGTTGATGTCCAGTGCTCCCTAATCCATGTTTTTTCACTGAGGAAGTTTGTTGACAAAATGGGCACCTTACATTGACTTTAGCCATGAATATTCTCCGGTAAATTACCCTATATTACAGGTTAATCACCGGATTGAATACATAACCCATTTTTCCACGTAGCTTTACTCAGCCGAAATTTATGAGAGCACAGATGATTGAAAATAAATCATTACAATGTTTAGATTTAATTTCTACATAGCTAAATAAATTAAAAATAAATGCGAAGATAAAATTATGGATAATATATATACTTTTAAAGCCTCCATTGTTAATTGCTATACCGAGAATGACGTTGTTGTTATTGGCGTAGGAGATGACCCTACAAGCCCACAAAATTATCTGATCTTATCAAGATTTGATGATGGGGAGGTTGATGATTCAATTGGCATTCAAACTAGTCTTTCAGAAAGAGAGTATTCTAATGCTATTGATAAAATCACATTAGAAAAAAATACCCTAAAAATTGAAATAAAAACTGACAAAATAAAGGATGTTAGGTTTTCAAATATTTTAGTGTATTTAAATGCTGATCACCTTAACTATAGTACATTGAAAGAATACATAGATACTATTTTCCATGATAGTTCTGCAACAGTAATTATTGAGTCTTTTTGAAGCAATAGAATGAGAGGTTTTACTTTGTAGTAAAACCCTCAAGTTTAATTTCCTCAAACAATGGCTGTACCACTACGATGCACTAGATCGGCGCATTCATTAAGTAGTCGAATCATGGGCGCACGGCACACTAAAACGACACGAAACCCATTTTGTGTGGCAAGGACTGCGGTTGCTGCAAAAGTAAGATATCAATACAGTTAAACACCAAACCTATTGCTATAAAGAACACTGTAGCTTTACATTTAATTTTTTTGTAGCAAAACCCTAAATGTAGCATATAATGCGTTGCGAATAGGGTCATACAAAGAAGAAATACATTACCATATACTCCCCTCTTGCATCGTAGTAATTACTAAATAAATTTAATAAGCATAAAACCCCAATTCTATCAAAAAATCCATTTTATTTGATAGATTCAATTAAATGAGTACACCGCTGAGTACAAAACCAATTTTCTAAAATTAAATAATTATAAATCAAGTGAATATATCATCAATTAAGGTTTAATGTGTAATTAAATCTCATCTATATTTATTTTTTCAGCCTCTGCATATATAAAAATAGCAGAAAAATAGCGGTCCAATCTACGGATTTTATTATAAATTTCACTTTTTGCAATGCTGATATCCTGTGTAAGAATTCGATTAAATTCTGCATATAACACCATAAATGGCTTTGAATATGCATTAAGATCTCTACCAACATACATCAAGTTACGAATAATTAGTACATCGCGGGGTGGTAATGAATTTAGAAAACCCCCAAATTTTTGACTTTCTTGGCTAATACCATCAGGAAACGGCATACTCGTAATATTACTAACTAGAGGCATTCCCTTTTTACTTCTTGCATTAATTACAAATTTAGATAGCCTAATAATTTCACGAATTGACGATGATATAGTCATAATAATACTATTCCTAGACAAGTAATTTATATATTTGATAAGAATAATACCAAATTTCACATCAAACCAAAGCGAATTTAAGATTTATTCACAATTAATTAAGACAGGTTAGACTCTCTACCTATTAAACTAAGAACCTGCATATGATCCGCCCATTTCTGCAACCACACCTTACATTCACTCTCATAACGGTATAAATCATACGCTCCTGCAATACCGCTGCGCGAATGCCCAAGTATCGCCTCACCCACTTCATTAGGGCAACCTAATTTAGCCAAGCCCGTACGCACTGTTCGACGTAAATCATGAGGAGACCAAGCAGGAATATCCAACATCTTGCCTTCTTTGCGTAAACGCCATGCGCATTCAGTCAAGTATTTTTGTTGAATAGGTAATTTTGTTACTTGAGATGGAAAAAGATATTTATCAGAATTCATCCGCATTGATTTCAAGTAGGTAATTGCTTAATGCGGCAATTGCACGTGGCGTTTAATTCCTGTCTTAGTTTCTTTCAAATGAATAGTACCTTTTTCAAGATTCACATCATCCCAAGCCATTGCGCACACTTCACCGGTTCGGCAGCCCGTCCAAAGCGTCAGACGGAAAACATTTTTCACAACATTGGTGTAAGCAGAACTAGGCAACCATGCTAAAAATTTCTTGAGTTCATTATCATCTAGATAACGAGTACCTTTATTACTGGTTAGTTTAAACTTAGCTTGCTGCAAGCTCGATTTCGCCAATAAAGCAGGGTTAGCGAAATTATCTTCGAAATACTCTAGACCGATTGCAAACTCATAGGCTGCCGACAGTTCACGCAATACATTACCTGCTTGAACCTTAGCGCCTCGTCCATCAATTTCACGCACAAGCTCAATCACATTTTTTCGGGTTACTTCATGAGCCATAAGCTCACCTAAAACACGAACAACATCGGCTTCAAGCATGCGACGAACTTCTATTTGCCCTTTCTTCTTTCTTGAGCCAGAAATAATTTTACCGTCTTTGCCTTTACGATCTTCGATATGATCAACTAAATAAAGCTCAACAAGTTCTTTTACTGTTAACTGTGTTTTTTGCGGCTGGAGTTGTTTTTGTTTTTTTATATTGTTTTTCTTCTTTTAGCTCAGTGACAGGGCATCGGCCTAATTGACGTAACTGTTTAAACTCTTGCAACTTAACGCTAGTCTCAATCAATGCTATTTGAGGAAAATTACCGACTTTTAGCTGTACAAGTTTACCTATAACTGGGCTACTATATCGGTAGAAAACGGTCTTACTGGCTGTTATGCCACAAAATATACGTAAACCAGAGCTTTCGCAGGATTCAGAACTATTTTTACACTTAAGTTTATCGCTGCGATACTGTGTTAAGAATGGTTTTACTGATGATTTTTGGCTCATAAGTGTTACCCTAATTAACGCTTATTATAAAAGTATTCAATGTGTTTAGACTAAAGTGCAGATTGGTGCATTTACAATGCTCATTGGGTTTTAGCCCCATAAACAACCTACATTTTAACCTACACTCAATCATGGGATTCTGTGACATTCTCTACAATAAAATGGAGTCTAATGAGACAGCCAACGGACACAGGATTAAATAAATTCAACAGATTAGACAAACAAGCTTATGACTGATAACCAAAATTTTGAATCCCACACACCAATGATGCAGCAGTATTTAAAACTAAAAGCACAACATCCTGACATATTGCTGTTCTATCGTATGGGGGATTTTTACGAGCTTTTCTTTGATGATGCCAAAAAAGCGTCTCAATTATTAGATATTTCGCTCACCAAACGAGGGCAAACGGCGGGTCAGCCTATTCCAATGGCGGGTGTACCACACCATGCGGCCGAAAACTATTTAGCAAAATTGGTGCAACTGGGTGAATCTGTCGCGATATGCGAACAAATTGGTGATCCCGCAACGAGTAAAGGTCCTGTTGAGCGTAAAGTCGTACGTATTGTTACACCGGGTACAATCACCGATGAAGCATTGCTGAATGAGCGGCAAGACAATCTATTGGCCTCAGTCTGGCAAGAGCCTCAAGGCTATGGCTTTGCAACCTTAGATATCACGTCGGGGCGCTTTATCATCAGTGAATTCGATGACGAAGAGTCTCTACAAGCAGAGCTACAACGTACTCGCCCTGCTGAATTACTCTATCCCGAAGACTTTGCGAGTATGGCGTTAATCGAAAACTGTAAAGGCCTGCGTCGTCGGCCTCTATGGGAATTCGAGCTAGAAACAGCAAAACAGCAGCTTGGCCTACAATTTGGCACAAAAGACTTAATTGGGTTTGGGGTCGAAAATGCCTCGAGAGCGCTACGCGCTGCTGGCTGCCTTCTCCAATACGTCAAAGATACTCAACGTACGGCATTACCTCATATCCGTAGCATCATCATGGAAAAACAAACAGATAACGTTATTTTGGATGCTGCAACACGTCGTAATCTTGAGATCACGCAAAACTTATCTGGTGGCACAGATAATACTTTAGCGTCTATTTTGGATTTATGCGTTACCCCGATGGGAAGCCGCATGCTCAAGCGTTGGCTTCATACCCCATTGCGCCATGTACAAACACTAACGAATCGCCAACAAGCTATCGCCGCCTTACAAGAGTGTGGTTTCGAGCTATTACAGCCATTACTACGTCAAATTGGTGATTTAGAGCGTGTACTTGCCCGTTTAGCTTTACGCTCTGCTCGCCCTCGCGATTTAGCACGTATGCGCCACGCTTTTGAACAGTACCAAGAGATTCATCAAATCCTCAACCAATCTAACAGCGAATATCTGCAAAACTTGCAAAAACGTATTAACCAGTTTGATGAGCTACAGGATTTACTGCAACGTGCGATTATTGATGCACCGCCTGTATTGGTGCGTGACGGTGGCGTTATCGCTCCGGGTTATAATAGCGAACTCGATGAATGGCGAGCACTTGCCGATGGAGCTACAGACTATCTTGATAGACTAGAAATTCGCGAAAAAGAGAAGCTGGGCATTGATACCCTTAAAGTGGGCTACAATGCGGTACACGGCTATTTTATTCAGGTCAGTCGCGGTCAGAGTCATTTAGTTCCTATTCATTATGTACGTCGTCAAACGCTGAAAAATGCGGAACGTTACATTATTCCTGAACTAAAAGAGTACGAAGACAAAGTCTTAACCTCAAAAAGTAAAGCGTTAGCTATCGAAAAAGCACTCTATGATGAGCTTTTCGATATGCTATTGCCACATTTGGCAGACTTGCAAATCAGTGCGGAGGCTCTTGCAGAGCTCGATGTGCTCAATAACTTAGCTGAGCGTGCTGAAACACTTGGCTATGCTTGCCCACAACTCACAGATAAACCAGGGATCCACATTACTGAAGGACGCCACCCTGTGGTCGAGCAAGTCCTGAGTGAACCATTTATTTCTAATCCGCTTTCACTTTCCCCACAACGTCGCCTACTTATCATTACAGGCCCTAATATGGGGGGTAAAAGTACCTATATGCGCCAAACTGCATTGATAACACTACTTGCCTATATTGGTAGTTTCGTACCTGCAACAAAAGCGGTCATTGGACCTGTTGATCGTATTTTTACCCGTGTTGGCGCATCCGATGACTTAGCCTCCGGGCGTTCAACCTTCATGGTTGAAATGACTGAAACGGCTAATATTTTACACAATGCAACAGAGCAAAGTTTAGTCCTAATGGATGAAATTGGTCGAGGCACTTCAACCTATGATGGTTTGTCACTTGCTTGGGCTTGTGCTGAAAACTTAGTTAACCGAATCAAGTCCATGACTTTATTTGCCACACATTACTTTGAATTAACAACCTTACCTGAAAAATTAGAAGGCGCGGTCAATATTCACCTTGATGCAATGGAGCACGGCGACACCATCGCCTTTATGCACAATGTTCAAGAAGGAGCAGCAAGTAAAAGTTATGGCCTTGCGGTAGCCTCTCTAGCAGGCGTCCCTAAAGATGTTATTAAGCGTGCCAAACAAAAGCTCAAAGAGTTAGAAATTATTTCAAATAATACCAACGCGAGCCATGTTGATAGCGCACAACTCAGCTTCTTAGTGCCAGAAGAGCCATCCCCTGTTCTTAGCGCTCTTGAAAGTATCGACCCTGATAAGTTAACGCCAAGGCAAGCGTTAGATTGGTTATATCGTTTAAAGGAAATGGATAAGTAGTATGCAAGACCACGCTGAACTTCTAGCGCCTATCAGGCAGTTTTTACGCTGTGAAACGCCTGATAGTTGGGTTAAAAAAGCCAGTGAACCAGAAAGCCTCCCTATACTCTTAAAAGATCATCTATTATGTGAGCTAAAGGCGGCGCAAAGTGCGATGTTTTTGATCCGTAAATATGCGGTTGATAAAGAGAGTGCGGCAACATTGCTTGCTTGGTTTAAGCCTTATGAAGACTTTGCCTACGATCGTATTGGTGATATTCATACGCTAAAGAATAAAAACCAAATATCAAAACAGATCTTGGCGAAAAAGCAGTCACCCTATAGCCAAGATTTAATTGATAAAATGGTACTCTTGATTAAAGAAGAGCTGCACCATTTTTATCAAGTGCTGGAAATTATGCATCAGCGAAATATTGCTTATGATGGTATAACGGCAAGTCGATACGCTAAAGGGCTATTCAGTCATATGAGTGGTCATGAACCACAAACATTGGTCGATAAACTGATTATTGGTGCTTATATTGAAGCTCGATCATGTGAACGTTTCGCGAAATTGGCTCCTTTTCTAGACGATGATTTGGCGAGCTTTTATGTCTCATTACTGCGCTCAGAAGCGAGACACTATCAAGATTACCTACAGTTAGCGCAATCAATCAGTAAAACAGATATTAGCGAGCGTGTTGAGATGTTCGGTCTCGTTGAAGCCGAACTTATCACCTCAGTAGACCACGATTTTAAATTTCATAGTGGCGTTCCTGTGTGACGGTAAGCTAAAGTCTATGATGAGAAACTCGACCATTTATTATCATTAACGAAAAAAGCCCTCAATCAAATATTGAGGGCTTTCGTTATGGTATTCACAAAGATATTTACATATTAAATAAGGCTTCTAAGGAAAGCTCCTCTCCTTGTAAAATATCTTTTAACCGCCTTAGCCCTTCCACTTGTATCTGGCGCACCCTTTCTCTTGTTAACCCAATTTCTCGGCCAACTTCTTCTAGTGTCTCAGCTTCATAGCCTAATAGCCCAAAACGCCGAGCAAGGACTTCTCGCTGCTTTGGATTCAATTCAAATAACCACTTCACAATATTCTCTTTTAAGTTGTTATCTTGAATTGTATGCTCTGGGCCTGATTCATTCTCATCAGAGAGAACTTCAAGTAAAGATTTCTCTGAATCGCCAGCAATAGGCGTATCGACCGATGTAATACGTTCATTTAAACGCAACATACGGCTGACATCTTCTACTGGTTTATCAAGCTGTTCAGCGATTTCCTCAGCGCTAGGCTCGTGGTCGAGTTTTTGCGCTAATTCGCGGGCAGTTCTAAGGTAAATATTGAGCTCTTTGACGATATGAATTGGGAGGCGGATGGTTCTAGTTTGATTCATGATGGCACGTTCAATCGTTTGACGGATCCACCATGTCGCATACGTTGAGAAGCGGAACCCCTTTTCAGGATCAAACTTTTCAACAGCGCGAATTAACCCTAGATTACCTTCCTCAATAAGATCTAATAATGCTAATCCCCGATTATTATAACGTCGAGAGATCTTAACAACTAACCGAAGATTACTTTCAATCATGCGCTGACGTGAAGCAACATCTCCACGTAGCGCTCTCCTCGCGTAGAAGACTTCTTCTTCGGCAGTTAGGAGCGGAGAGAATCCAATTTCACTGAGATAAATTTGAGTGGCATCCAGAACACGCTGATTCGTGTTCTGGAGTAAATCCATTTCATCATCTAGTTCAGTAACCAGATCCTCTTCTTTGAACTGACTCTCATCAAAAGCATCATCCATCATGCTATCGTCGAGGTCATTGTATAACTCGTTAGCTTTCAGCGAACTTTGGCTCATCAGTGACTCCTACCCTTGATAATGAGGGCAGAATGTCATTGCACTCTGCCCAGTTTATCGCTGCGGTAAGTAGCGCAGCGGGTTTACTGATTTTCCCTTGTAACGAATTTCAAAATGTAATCTAACCGAACTCGTTCCGGTACTACCCATCGTGGCTATTTTCTGACCCGCGGCAACATCCTGCTGGTCACGCACAAGTAACGTATCGTTATGTGCATAAGCACTCAAGTAGTCATCGTTATGTTTTATTATTATAAGATTTCCATATCCGCGTAGTGCATTTCCTGCATAAACCACTTTACCTGGAGCAGAAGCAAGTACAGGTTGACCTCGTGAACCGGCAATATCAATGCCTTTATTTCCACCTTGAGCATCAGAGAAACCTTCTATTGTTTTCCCTTCCGCTGGCCAACGCCATTTTATCGATGAGCTATTTGTACTGCTTGCTGTCGTCGTAGAGGCGGTAGAAGCTGCCGTCGTTGTTGTTGCCGTAGAAGTTTGCGTTGCAGGCTTCTTATTATTAGGCAACATCTTACCTGAATTTTGACCGCTTCCATTTGCAGGATACGCATTAGTTGTTCGAAGATCAACCGGTTGCTGATTACTATTTGATGAATTTGAGGCCAATTGCCCGTTTGAGTTCACATTTCCGTTACCAATATTGATCACTTGCCCAACATTTAGGCTATAAGGCTCTGCAATATTGTTTTTAGCTGCTAACTCACGGAAATCATTACCAGTTATATAAGCAATATAGAATAGTGTATCACCGCGTTGTACGGTGTAAGTACTGCCACTGTAGCTACCTTTAGGGATGCTACCATAGTCGCGGTTATAGATAATACGCCCTTGCCCATCCATATTGACTGGGGCAGAGGTACGAATAGATGATGAAGAATTCGAAGACAAATTAGGTCGAGAAGAAGGCATCGCTGTACTTGTACCACCAGTAGGTGCCGTTCTTTGAACAGTTTGTTGACTTGATTGACTCGTCTGACCGTCATTTACGCTAGAAATAGGCGCTGCTGTATGGTACGGAGTTGAACATCCAGCCAATAATGCCCCGCTAAATGAAAAGATCACCGCCCATCGAATTCTGCTTATTGGGCTAACAATTTTCATGCTTCTTCTCCCGTGAAGAAAAATCTGACATAGCAAATAAATTTGTGTCAGTAAAACATTAGAGCCTGTTAGCTCTCGTCACTAAAAGTATTTTGCTTATTAAAGCAGAAATATAAAATATTGAACAAGCCAAATATATCAAAAATATAACAATTTGAGATTATGACTTAATGGAAAATACAACATTCTTAACTTTAAGCTGTTAAAGTGCCCTATTTTACCAAATATGACTATAAGCAAAAATTACGCTAAGTCACCCGCTACTAGCGGAACAAAACGTACTTTTTCGACCACATTAGCATGATAATCATTCCCTCGGCGCGTAATTAGCTTCAGCGCTTGATCTTTATCCCCCACAGGCAGAACCAAACGCCCACCTTCTTTTAATTGCTGTAGTAACCGAGGCGGAATTTCACTGGGTGCCGCCGTCACGATAATTGCATCAAAAGGCCCTTTAGATTGCCAGCCTTCCCAGCCATCACCATGACGAGTGGAGATATTATGTAAATCAAGCTGCTTAAAACGACGTTTTGCCGTCCATTGCAAACTTTTTACCCTTTCAACAGAAAAAACATGTTTTGCAAGGTGCGCTAAAACAGCGGTTTGATAACCTGACCCTGTACCGATTTCTAATACATGATCTTCTGGCTTAATCGCCAGTAATGCAGTCATTTTTGCAACAATATAAGGTTGAGAGATAGTTTGCCCATAACCGATAGGTAATGGAATATTATCATAAGCCTTATGCGATAGGGCTTCGTCAACAAAGCGTTCACGAGGAACCTGTGACAAAGCATCTAACAGGCGCTCATCGTGAATTCCCTGTTGGCGTAGTTGTGCCAAAAGTTCTTTCATGAGGCCTGTTCTCATTTTACTTTCACTCCCGATTTTTCTAACCACTCTTCAACTAATGAATGTGCTTTATACGCTGTTAAGTCAACTTGTAATGGGGTAATTGAAACATAACCTTGTGATACGGCTTCAAAATCAGTACCCGGCCCAGCATCACGGATCTCCCCTACAGGCCCTAGCCAATACAACATATTACCTTTAGGATCTTCAAGGTTGTAGACTTCTGAAGCAGCATGACGGCTACCACAGCGAGTGACTTTGATCCCTTTAACATCCTCATAAGGGATATCAGGAACGTTAATGTTTAGTATGTTACCTGCCCGTAAAGGGTTTTTATGTAATAACGCGAGAATATCACAGGTTATTTTTGCAGCAGTTTCAAAATGGGTATCTCCATCCAATGATACCGCAATTGAAGGTAACCCTAAGTGCCTCCCTTCCATCGCCGCAGCAACTGTCCCTGAATAGATCACATCATCACCTAAATTAGGGCCACAGTTAATTCCTGACACAACAATATCCGGTCGTGGCCTAACGACTTTATTCACACCAATGTAAACACAATCTGTTGGCGTACCTTCTTGTACAGAAAAGTCACCATTAGCAAGAGTTTGGATCCTTAAAGGCCTATCTAACGTTAATGCGTTCGATGCCCCACTACGGTTGCGATCAGGCGCAATCACTTGCACCTGATAATATTGACGTAAAGCGGCCGCCAATGTCTGGATCCCCGGTGCAGTCACACCATCGTCGTTACTCAATAATATCTTTAACATCGGCACTATCCTGATTAATGATTTCTCGCACCACGCTTGTTGCAAAGCTTCCTGAATTAAGGAAAAAATTGAGTTTTAATGTAGTCTGGTCAATCCATTGCCATTGAAAATTTTGCGGTTTCACAATCATCGCTCTTCGTGTCGATGAGACGCGTTCGTTTTTCATCAGTGTCATCAAAGAGTGATAGCTTTCTAAGCTGTTGGTTTCAAAAACCAGTGCATCCTCTTGCGTACCTAATTCGCCATCACCGGGCAAAGGCGCAGTGATACTCAATTCGCCAGAAGCAACACGCGCTTGCAAGGTAGGCAACTCTTCTGCCGTTGCAACAAACCAACTTCCACGCCCTGTTAGTTGTAGCGCATCACCAAGTAATACTTGGTTTATGGTTTGGTTTTCAATCCGTTCACTTGCAACATGGTTAAACATAGCACTACGTGCGGCAGATAAATAGAAACTACGCTTATTACGTTCACGAACCGTAATTTCTTGGTTCGCCCAACGTAATGCTTGGGTTAAGTTTTGCCCATCACGGCCAAACCTTTGTTCCCCAAAATAATTCGGAATGCCTTGTTCTGCAACTTTCTGTAAACGAGCCTCAACATCCTCAGGTACTGAAATATCCCGGATCGTCAATTCAAACTGGTTGCCTTTCAATGTTCCAATACGTAACTTGCGTTTTTGTCTCGTTGTCGCGATGACTCTACAACCATCAAGCTGCCATAATGAAAAATCAGGCGTTTCTTTACCTGGCATTTGTAAACAAAACCACTGTTCAGTCACTGCATTACGGTCTTTTAAACCCGCATAGCTCACTGAACGAGCTGAAATTTTTGCAAATTTAGCTAACTGTTCAGCCACAAATAATGTGTTGCAACCTGTTTTTTCAATGCGAACCATAACATGTTCGCCTTCGCCGTCCAGTTCGAAGCCAAGATCTTCTTTGACAATAAAATCTTCTGGCTGACTTTTTAGCTTACCTGTTGAGAGAGGTTTACCATGCAGGTACTGTACATTCATGAGTTTCATTACCATTATCTTTCACTAACAGCACTACCGCCGCACATGCAATGCCCTCTTTACGCCCAACAAACCCCAATTGCTCGGTTGTTGTTGCTTTGACATTAATATCATCCATGTGACATTCAAGATCTTCAGCAATATTGACGCGCATTTGCGGGATATGTGGCAACATTTTTGGTGCTTGAGCCATAATAGTGACATCAATATTTCCAATGCTGTAGCCTTTTTCTCGAACATGGCAGTAAGCTTTTTTTAGCAATATGCGGCTATCTGCACCTTTGTATGCAGGGTCGGTATCAGGGAAGAGCTTACCAATATCACCAAGTGCTGCTGCACCTAAAATAGCATCTGTTACTGCGTGTAATACCACATCACCGTCAGAGTGTGCCAATAAACCGTGTTCATAAGGGATACGGACACCACCAATAATGATAGGACCATCACCGCCGAACTTATGCACATCAAAACCGTGCCCAATTCTCATTATTTATTCCTTTTATTTCATTCTAGAAAGATAAAATTCCGCCAGTGCCAGATCTTCTGGTCGAGTCACTTTCAGGTTATCAGAACGTCCTGAAACTAATACAGGTTGATAGCCGCAATATTCAAGTGCAGAGGCTTCATCTGTGATAACCGCATTCTCTTTCAAAGCTTTACTTAAGCAATCTCGCAATAACAACAAAGGGAAAAATTGTGGGGTCAATGCATGCCATAAGGCTTCCCGCTCCACTGTATGATCGATGAGATCAGAAGCTTTTCGGCTCCGTTTCATAGTATCCCTGACCGGAGCTGCCAAGATCCCTCCACAACAATTTTTTGTTGATAATTGAATAATTTTATTTAAATCGTCTTGATGCAAACAGGGGCGTGCCGCATCGTGCACTAATACCCACTTATTATGCATATTGCCGTCTTGGGCTAAAAAGTCTAACCCTGCTAATACCGAATCTGCTCGCTCTTTGCCACCTTCAACTGTCGTCACGCGTGAATCTTGCGCAATATCAAGCTTAGCAAAATAGTCGTCATCAGGACTCAACGCGATAACAACACTGGCAACATGAGGATTCAATAGCAATGCATTAATTGTATGCTCAATGATAGTTTTCCCTGCAACCTGCAAGTACTGTTTTGGGCAATCGGCCTTCATACGACTACCAATACCTGCCGCGGGAATTATCGCAACCACTTGCGAATCTACCCCAATTATTGAGTTATTCATTATGTTGGATCTTACATTGAAATTAATGACCGATAGATATAACAGATTATAAAAGAGTTTATAACTTATTAATTTTTAGATTCTTTTTGGTTATTACTCTCTTTTACCATTCTATAAAATGATTCACCAGGTTTGATCATTCCAAGCTCAGTACGGGCACGCTCTTCAATAGCATCTTGACCATCGTTCAAGTCATTAATTTCAGCAAATAGCTGCTCATTACGCACTTTTAAGCGAGAATTGATAATTTCTTGTGCCGCAACATCGTCTTTGACTCGGACGTAATCGTGAATGCCATTTTTCCCTAACCATAGAGAATATTGTGTCCAAGCCAATACGGCGATTAATAGAAGCGTTAATTTGCCCATTTTGCCCCCTGAAATGATTAGCTAATCATCCCATAACTGAGCTCATGACGCTACTATGAAGAAAGTAATGTCATAAAAGTAAGTAAAAATTACCGGTTAAATGGCTAAATTTCACTCAAATTAATGTTAACAATATGTCCTTTGTTTAATTTCTCATCCAGAATCAAATCTTATCTCTATGCCTATCATCAAACTATTACCTAACTGAGTAAAATTCACCAACGAAAACACGAGCCTTCATGCAAAATATTTTGCACTTATGTAACGCCACTATAGAAGACCAAGACTAACCCAAGTGGGTCTTATGTTCAGGAAAGCTAAGGGGAAATGACAGATGAACGCGAAGAGATGTTACTGAAAATCGCATCTATCCAGCAACATCATCTCATGAAGAATAGTTTAAATCTTAATCACTTGTTGATGAGTTAACAGATGAATAATCCTTGTCACCGAGTCGTTGATAGGCTGTAAACCATCAAGCCGTAACTCGGGTTTTAGCGGCTCTTGGTAAGGAGAATCGATCCCCGTAAACTGTTTAATTTTTCCTGCTCTGGCCTGTTTATAAAGCCCTTTAGGATCGCGCTGTTCACACACTTCTACGGGGGTTGCTACGTAAAGCTCAAAAAATTGATTTTCTTCAAATAGGTCACGAACACGCGCTCTATCTGCCTGATAAGGCGATATAAAAGCCGTTGCGACGATTAGGCCAGCATCGACCATCAATTTAGCTACTTCACCAATCCGGCGGATATTTTCTTGTCTATCCGCCTCGCTAAACCCTAAATCACCACATAAACCATGACGTACATTATCACCATCAAGCAGATAGGTTTTTATTCCCATCGCGGCTAAAGCTTGCTCAGTCGCTCCCGCTAATGTCGATTTACCTGATCCTGATAACCCTGTAAACCACAATACCGCGCCTTTATGCCCATTTGCCACTTCTCTAGCTTGCCGAGTGACGGGATGATCGTGCCAAACAATATGATTATCCGTTAGCGCCATCATGTTTATTTTCCACCGAGTAAATCACGCGCTCCCCAATGAGGGAAATGGCGTCGAATCAATTTATTGAGTTCAATTTCAAACTCGCTAAAGTTATCTTTTTGCTCAATAAACTGTCCGGTAACCTCACGTACTAAGCCGGCTCCCGCAGTAACATTCGTGAGCCTATCAATTAGGATCATGCCACCTGTATCAGCATTGTGTTGATAGTTATCTAATAATAGTGGCTCATCAAAAGAGAACTCCACCAGCCCAATACCATTAAGCGGCAGTTCAGTAGCGACCTTTTGTGTTAAGTTATTAACATCGACTTGATAGTGAATATTTTCAACTTTGGCGCGACTTCTTTTGCCCGCGATTTTGATATCCAACTGTTGCCCTTGAACAAGTGGCTGCTCCGACATCCAAACCACATCAATCAAGGCATGATGAGTGCTCTGCAACGTATCGTTTTCTGCAACAATTAAATCTCCACGGCTAATATCAATCTCATCTTCTAACACTAATGTGATTGCTTCCCCCGGAACAGCAAACTGCAAAGCACCATCGAATGTAATGATATCTTTAACTTTAGAGACTTGACCCGATGGTAATGCTTTAACAGATTGACCGATACTCACAATCCCTGAAGATAAGGTTCCACTATAGCCTCTAAAGTCCAAGTTTGGCCGATTCACATATTGGATCGGGAAGCGTAATGCCTGCTCTGAGGCTTTTTGCTGGACTTGAACATTTTCTAAAATGTGTAGTAGTGTTTCACCTTGATACCATGGAATATTTTGGCTTTTGTTAACAATATTATCGCCATCAAGAGCAGAAATCGGTACAAACCAAACATTCAGATCAACAGGTAATTCGGTAGCAAATTTTTGGTAGTCTTGCTTAATTTTTTCGAATACAGCTTCACTGTAATCCACTAAATCCATCTTATTAACTGCTACAATTAAGTGACGGATACCCAGCAGTGTACTAATAAAGCTGTGACGTCGAGTTTGCTCTTGAACTCCTTTTCGAGCATCGATCAACAAAATAGACAGTGAGCAAGTTGAGGCGCCTGTCGCCATGTTACGCGTATATTGTTCATGGCCCGGCGTATCCGCAATAATAAATTTGCGCTTTTGGGTCGAAAAATAGCGGTAAGCGACATCAATCGTAATACCTTGTTCACGCTCCGCAGCAAGGCCATCCACCAGCAATGCTAAATCTAATTTTTCTCCTTGTGTGCCTATACGCTTACTGTCATTTTGCAACACAGAAAGTTGATCTTCATAAATTTGTCGAGTGTCATGTAATAAGCGACCAATCAGGGTACTTTTACCATCATCAACATTGCCACAGGTTAGAAAGCGTAATAGCCCTTTGTGTTGCTGTGCTAATAAGTAGCCTTCAACTCCACCTTGTTGCTTAATTTGTTCCGCAATAATTTCGTTGTATGCTAAATCTGCCATAACGTTTCCCCTTAAAAATACCCTTGACGCTTCTTTTGCTCCATTGATGCAGCTTGGTCACTATCGATTAACCGACCTTGACGTTCACTCGTCGTGGATATCAGCATCTCTTCGATAATTTCAGGTAAGGTCTCTGCCTGTGATTCAACAGCCCCCGTTAATGGCCAGCACCCTAGCGTCCGAAAACGCACTTTTCGCTTCGCAATCACTTCACCCGCTTTTAAATCTATACGGTCATCATCTACCATCAATAGTGTGCCATCCCGCTCTAATACAGGGCGCTCTTTTGCAAAATAGAGAGGCACAATATCGATATTTTCTAAGTAGATATACTGCCAAATATCCAGTTCTGTCCAGTTGGATAGTGGGAAGACGCGAATGCTCTCGCCTTTATTAATTTGCCCATTATAGTTATGCCATAATTCAGGGCGTTGGTTTTTAGGATCCCAACGGTGTGAACGGTCTCTGAAAGAGTATATTCTCTCTTTTGCGCGTGATTTTTCTTCATCACGCCTTGCCCCCCCAAATGCTGCATCGAAACCATATTTATCCAGCGCTTGTTTTAAACCTTCCGTTTTCATAATGTCTGTATGCTTTGCGCTACCATGTATAAAGGGATTGATACCAAGCGCCTCCCCTTCTGGATTCCGGTAAACTAGGAGTTCGAAACCATAGTTTTTCGCCGTTTTATCACGAAATTCATACATTTCACGAAATTTCCACCCTGTATCCACATGTAATAATGGAAATGGCAATTTACCTGGATAAAAAGCCTTACGCGCTAAATGCAACATAACGGATGAATCTTTGCCTATTGAATAAAGCATCACTGGATTTGCAAATTCAGCAGCCACTTCACGTAAAATATGAATACTTTCAGCTTCCAACTGCTGCAAATGGGTCAATCGTTTTTCATTCATGATGGCCTCCTTCTATTAAGCCAATTCCAGCACGGCTGAACGCCATCTGTTTTCCACGACTTGATGACCAAACCAAGCTAACTGTTGATGTAATGCGACGACTTCACCAATCACTAATAAAGCAGGCGAAGGCGCTTTTTGCGCAAGTGCTTCTAATTCATGCAACTGACCACTAAGCACTTGCTGGTTACTGCGTGTACCACAACCGATGACTGCCACAGGGGTTTCTGGGGAGCGCCCAAAATAAATCAATTGTTTACTAATGCTATCCGCCTTTACCGTTCCCATATAAATGGCTAAGGTTTGATGACCTCTAGCCAAAGCTGGCCAATCTAATTCATTCCCATCATTCTTACAGTGCCCTGTGATAAACGTGACACTTTGAGAATGTTCACGGTGCGTCAAAGGGATCCCCGCATACGCTGTCGCACCAATCGCTGCTGTAATACCGGGAACCACTTGAAAAGGAATACCTGCGGCGGCAGCCACTTCAAGCTCCTCGCCACCTCGACCAAAAATAAAGGGGTCACCACCTTTTAAACGTACGACTTTTTTCCCCTGTTTCGCTAGTTTGACAATTAACGAATTGGTCTCTTCTTGGGGAACTGAATGACGATGAGCTCGCTTTCCAACACAAATTTTGTCTGCATCACGCCGTGCTAAATCAAGCACTTCCTCACTAACAAGGTTGTCGTATAAAACAACATCTGCATTTTGCAAAACTTGCAGACCTTTTAATGTTAATAGCCCTGCGTCTCCGGGGCCTGCGCCAACAAGGGTCAGCTCCCCGCTAGTATCTTGCTCATACAGTTGTTTCTCTAACTGCTGCTCTGCTTGTGAAAGTTGGCCTTTTTCAACCAATGAGGCAAAGTGACCATTAAAACTTTTTTCCCAAAAACGTTTGCGCTCACGCATGCTGGTAATAGACTCTTTCACCTTTTCGCGCCAGCGCCCTGCTATCTCAGCCATCTGGCCTAGTGAATGTGGTAGCATCCCTTCCAGTTTTTCGCGTAATAAACGAGCAAGTACGGGAGCCGTTCCCCCCGATGAAATAGCAACAACGACAGGGTCTCTATCGATGATTGAAGGCACAATGAAAGAGCATAGCGGCTTTTCATCAACCACATTTACAAAGGTGTGTTGAGACTCCGCATCATGAAAAACTTTCTCATTCAATGAGGGGTTATCAGTTGCAGCGATCACCAAATATGCCTTCTCAATATGTGCAGAGTGATACTCACCTTTAATCCACTCAAATGCATTTTGCTCATAAAGGCGCTGTAAGAGTGGGTTTAATGTCGGAGAAATGACGACAAGCGCGGCATTAGCTTTAAGCAATAGCTCTGCTTTGCGTGCTGCAACATCGCCGCCGCCAACTAGCACAGCTTTGCGGGATCGAAGATCCACAAATAACGGTAAATATTCCATCTTGCTCTTCCGGTGTTATATCACTTTTTTATGACAACCATTTAAATTGACTATATGGCGTGCAAGTTGGGTTATGAAATGCCAAAAATTCATTAGATGTAACGCAAAGGAATAAGTCAGCCTAATGAGTTATGAAGAAGAAATACTCATAATGGCATCAAAGCAAAACGCGATTTCACGACTAAGATAAGTATTGATCGCTTCTTTTCTACAGATGCCTTGAAAAAAATGAGTTAGACTAAGCACATAAATAGAAAATAAATATAAATGACTAAGCCTTTATAAGTATTTAGCTAATTAAGACAAAACATTATGATAAAAACGGATAAAAAGAAACTCACCATTAATGATATTGCAAAGCTATGTGGCGTAGGTAAATCAACAGTTTCAAGGGTGATTAATCAAGACCCAATGGTTAATGAAGAGACTCGGCAAAAAGTTAATCAAATAATTGAAAAATACCAATTTACTCCCTCAAAATCTGCCCGTGCAATGCGAGGCTATTCAAACCGCTCTTTCGGCATCATCATGACGCGTTTAGATTCTTACGCTGAAAACCAAGCAGTCAGTTCCATGCTACCTATTTTCTATCAAAATAATATCGACCCTATTATTTTAGAGAGTCAATTTAAACCGGAAAAAGTTGAGGAACATTTAAAAATGCTTGCTCGCCAAAAGGTTGATGGGATTGTCTTTTTTGCTTTTTCAGGCATTGATATCAATAAGCTCTCCAATTGGAAACAAAAAATGGTTGTTATTGCGCGACCATTAGAAGGTTTTGTCTCTATTTGTCACGATGATGAAAGTGCGGTTAAAAACCTTATGCACTATTTTCATAAACAAAAAAATTACCAACAAATAAGTTATATCGGGATCAATGTTCACGATGAAACAACGGGCCTACTTCGTTACCAATCTTATCTACACTATTGTCAGCAGCAAGGTTTAACCCCTCACGCACAATTAGGTGAACTTAATTACCAAAGTGGCTATATGCTTGCTAAAGAGATCTTAACCACATCACCACAAGCCATACTGTGCGCAACAGACTCATTAGCATTTGGTGTACAAAAATACTTATCCGAACAAAACATGAATCATATCGATGTGGCCTGTATTGGGCGAAATGATTTATTGGCCTTTTTATTTCCTCAAACCAAATTCTACCGTTTAGGCTTTAGAGAGAGTGGGAAAGAGGCTGCTAATATATTGATTAAAATGGCAAAAGAAGATGTTCCGCCACAAAAAATCATTATCTCCAGTGATAAATTAAATTAATAACTTAAGAAAATAATTATTATTACTTGTGATCATCGTCTAGTTATGGGAACGTTCCCGTTCAAATAATGCAAATAAGGATATATATTAAAAAAAACATAACTACGATGAGAAAATAAATATGCCTAGTGCCAAAGATTTAAAGGCCATTGAAGAGCTTATTGCACTGATTGGCGGTAAAAATAATATTATTAGTGTTTCTCACTGCTTAACAAGGCTGCGCTTTGTTCTTAATGACCCTAATATCGCAGAAATAGATAAAATAAAACAAATCCCTTTTGTTAAGGGGTGTTTTAATAATGCCGGACAGTTCCAAGTTATTATTGGTGTCGATGTTGACCACTATTATCAAATTCTTTCAAAGCATCTTGAGTTAGAAACAAAAAGTAAAGATGAAGTAAAGTCTGACGCCAAAAAAAATATGAGTTTTTGGCAAAGGCTTATCGCAAATTTGGCAGAAATATTCGTACCACTATTACCTATTTTAATTTGTGGTGGTTTACTTTTAGGTTTGCGTAACGTTATTGGTGAGATGCCTGTATCGGATAATAAACCTTTAACCTATTTTTATCCTTGGTTAAAGCCTATTTATGATTTCCTATGGTTACCTTGCGAAGCAATATTCCACTTTTTACCTGTTAGCATCTGCTGGTCTGCAACTAAAAAGATGGGGGGTACCCCAGCCCTAGGTTTAGTATTAGGGATCACTTTAGTTTCTCCTCAGCTAATGAATGCCTATAATTTAGGCTCACAAATCCCTGATGTTTGGAACTTTGGGCTGTTTACAATTGAGAAAGTCGGTTATCAGGCGCAAGTCATCCCTTCTATCTTAGCAGGTTTATTCCTCGGCTGGTTTGAGACCCGTTTACGCCGTTACATTCCCGATTATTTAAAATTGGTTATTGTTCCAATCGTCACATTGATTATCTCAGTCTTCGTCGCACACGTTATTTTAGGCCCTATTGGCAGAAGCATTGGCAATGGTATTGCCGAAGTCATCAAGCTATTAATGCTAGGTGACTTTGCGCCTATTGGCTCAGCTATCTTCGGTTTTTTCTACTCGCCAATGGTGATCACAGGGTTACATCACACAACCTTAGCGATCGACTTACAGATGACTCAAAGTTACGGCGGCACCCCTATTTGGCCTATTATCGCATTATCAAATATTGCCCAAGCTTCAGCGGTTGTCGGTATCATTATTGTTAGCCGTAAAGCAAATGAACATGAAATTACTATCCCAGCCGCTATTTCAGCCTATTTAGGTGTAACAGAGCCGGCTATGTATGGTGTTAACCTAAAATATGGCTTCCCTATGCTATGTGCGATGGTTGGTGCTTCACTCGCAGGACTGATTTGTGGTTTAAACCATGTTCTATCTAATGGTATTGGTGTGGGTGGTTTACCTGGCATTTTATCGATACAACCAACTTATTGGTTAGTTTACCTGTTCGCTATGGTCGTCGCCGTTGTCGTTCCCATTGCATTAACCGTTATCGCCTATCGCTATAAAGAAAGAAAAGGCACGCTACAAGCTAATTAATATATCATCAAATTTAAGGTTTATTATGAATTACTTATACATTGCTTTTACAGATATCAGCGTGTCTGTTGAGTACAATAATAATAAATATGATTACACCTTTGACACCGTAAATAGTACTTATCATGACTGGTTAAATATCGCTAAGAAAATAAATAGCGACTTTCAATTGATTGACGGTGGCGTTATACAATGGCCAGTCGATGACGATGGAAAAAAATCTTATGTGATAAAAACACAAGATAATAAAACTATTGATGTCGCAAATTTATTTACAGAATCTCTTAATAAGCCATTTATTATTGAAAATATCAGGGAAGTAAATCAACAGGACAGCTTAGAGAGGAAATTCATTCATCGGGAAAAAGAACTTACTTGGTCAATTGAGTATTCCGGTTTAACATCAGGGAAAGATGAATATTGCCAAGAGTCACTATTAACGGTGGCAAATGGGTATATTGGCCTGCGCGGTACATTACCGGAGATGACAGCGAGTCATGATTATTACCCTGCAACTTATATTGCAGGCCTATATAATCAAGCAACCTCTCAAGTCAACGATCACCAAGTGGTCAACGAAGACTTTGTTAATGCACCGAATGGCCAGTTTATTTCGCTTAAAATCGGAGATGGCGACTACATTCATCCAAATAATGTAACCACACTTGCTCTAACCCGCCATTTAGATTTTAAAACCGGTGTCCTATCTTCTGACTGGCTTATTGAAACAACAGACGGGAAACAACTGAATATTCGCTGTTTCAAGTTTGCCAATATGGCAAATATGTCTCATTACTGCCTACATTACCAATTTATTCCGTTAAATTTTTCTGGCGAAATGACCCTTCTCACTCGCTTAGAAGGGAACACTTGTAATGCAGGAGTAGAACGATATCGTAGCCTAAATCAAAACCATTACAGTGTGTTAGAAGGTGGTGCAAAGCAACAAAATGCTTATCTGTTAGCTCAAACTCATCAATCAAAAATAGGGATTGGCTTAGCATCCTCTCTTTGTGGTGATTTCTTTTCACCACAAGACATTATTTGCCATTTTTCTGACTCAGTTGTTGAGCAAAGTATCACATTCAATGCTCAGAAAAATACCCCCTATACTGTTGAAAAAAGTGTCGCGCTAACCACATCTACGGCTTACCCCGATAATTGGCAAGATGTTACGAAGTGGGAACTTCCCGCTTGGCAAACCCAGTTAGCAGAAACAAAACAAGCATGGCAAACTTTATGGGATGAAGCTGATATTGCAGTATCAGGGGATTTAATGACGCAAAAATTATTACGTCTACATACCTACCATTTACTTTCATCAGCGTCACCGTTTAGTAACGAAAAAAATAAACTTGATGTTTCCGTCACCGCACGAGGGCTACACGGAGAAGCTTATCGAGGGCATATTTTTTGGGATGAAATTTTCATTTTCCCATTTTATATCATGCACTTCCCTAATACCGCTCGCCAACTTTTACTCTATCGTTATCGCCGATTAGAAACTGCCCGACTCGCAGCGAAGGCCGCCGGTTTCCAAGGCGCTATGTTCCCATGGCAGTCAGGTCACGATGGTACAGAGCAAACTCAAGTTCTGCATTTAAATCCATTATCTGGTCAGTGGGATCCTGACCACAGTTGTCGCCAACGCCATGTTTCATTAGCCATCGCTTACAACGTGTGGCTATATTGGCGTAATACCCTTGATAACCCATTTATGGAAGAGTATGGCTTAGAGCTGCTCAATGACATCACGTTATTTTGGCTTAGCCTATGTCAGTGGGATGAGCAAGACCAACGTTTTCATATCAGTGGCGTCATGGGCCCCGATGAATTTCATGAAAAATATGCCGATGCTCAAGAAGGCGGCCTAAAAGATAATGCCTATACCAATTTAATGGTGGCGTGGCTTTTCAATGAGATGACGACGCTGTATCGCGATAAACGTTTTACTGACAAATTATCTGAATTTGGTTTTTCTGCAAATACGCTCGACAAGCTCTGCCAAATTAAAACGCAGCTCGCTGTCACGCTAAATCAAGATGACGTTATTGAACAATTTGCAGGCTACTTTGCGTTAGATGATCTCGACTGGGAAAGCTATCGCCAGAAGTATGGCAATATTTACCGAATGGATCGGATCCTACGTAAAGAAAATAAATCAGCAGATGATTTCAAAGTCGCTAAACAAGCCGACACACTCATGTTGTTTAATAACTTAGATAAAACAACTGTGAAATCTTTAATTGAATCTCTGGGCTACTCATTATCTGAAAGCTTTGCGGAGAAAAATCTACATTATTACCTTGAACGCACCTCTCATGGCTCAACCTTATCGCGCATTGTTCATGCTTATTTAGCCGAACAAATACAGCTCCATGACCTATCGTGGCAACTCTATCAGGATGCCTTGTACTCAGATTACAACGATATCCAAGGTGGAACGACGGCTGAAGGCATACATACCGGAGTGATGGCAGCGACTTTAAATACTACGATCATGGCTTACGCTGGTGTCGATATTCGACAAGATATTCTTAATATCGCGCCTTCGTTACCTAAACAGTGGCAAGGGCTGAGTTTTAAATTAAGACACCAATGTGTTTTGTTCCACATCAGGGTAACTCATAACAATATTACGGTGATGAGTGATAAAGCATGCACAATATCAATCAATAACCACCTCTATAGCCTTGTTCCTAATACACCTTTTTCCTTAAATTCTAATGAGGGTAACGCTAATGGTTAAAGGACTCATATTTGATCTTGATGGTGTTATTGTTGATACCGCCGGTTACCATTATTTAGCTTGGAAAAAGCTGGCTAGCGAAATCGGAATTGAAATTGATGAACAATTCAACCAATCCTTAAAAGGAATCAGCCGAGTAGAGTCATTAGATAAAATTTTACGCCATGGTAATAAGCAAAATTCATTTTCTATTGAAGAGAAAAATATGCTCTCTGAAAGGAAAAATGAATATTATCTAAAGTTACTTGATAACATTAGCCCAAAAGATATTTTACCCGGCGTATTAGATTTAATTAAGCAGGCTAACCAATACAATATACCTTGTGTTATTGCCTCTGCATCCCAAAATGCGCCAACTATATTGAAAAAATTGGCTATAGAGCACTATTTTCAATCTATTGTTGATCCTAAGTCATTAAAACAAGGTAAACCCGATCCTGAAATCTTTTTAAAAGCAGCGCAGCTCATTGATGTGCCTGCTCAGTATTGTGTTGGTTTTGAAGATTCAATGGCAGGAATACAAGCCCTTAAAAAAGCGAGGATTTATGCTATTGGTATTATCGCTGAAGGCCCACTGCCTGAAGCTGATCGTGAAGTGCACTCATTAACTGAAATAGACATACATACACTAATCAAATAATAAATTATCGGATGGAAACTCTGTTTTCCATCCAGATATAAACAAGGAATAAAGAATGAAAACTAAACTATTAGCTACTGCTGTTAGCTTAGGATTAGCTATGCCTGTTATAACCGAAGCTAATACAAGTTCTCTATCAATAGAGCAACGTTTAGCGCTTTTAGAGCAAAGAACACTTGCTGCTGAAAAAAGAGCAGAACTTGCTGAACAAAAAGCAGCTAATTTAGAAAAAGCATTACAAAATCGTCAAGTTATTAATCAGCCAATCAATAATACAACAGCTACGACAAATCATACTGAAGCCCCACATTTAATCGAAACCAATAGCCAATATGGCAAGCTTAAACTTTACGGTGATGTCGAATTTAATACTGATATTGCTAGTAAAAAAGGGCAACTGACCTCAGTAAATACTCAGGCAGGAAAAGATAAAGATTTTGGTGATTATGATAAATGGGGAATTAATGGCCGTATTCTAATTGGACTTGATGGTGAGCGTTCTTTAAAGAATAACAACTATGCAGGCTTTTCCGTTCAACCACTCGCTAATATTAATGGACAAATTGGTTTAGATGATGCCAAATTCTACTTTGGTAAAAAAGAGAGTTGGCAAATAAAATTAGGCCGCTATGAAGCCTACGATATGTTCCCATTAAATCAAGATACCTTTATTGAGTATTCAGGTAATACCGCGAATGATACCTATAGTGATGGCTTTGGCTATATCTATATGATGAAAGAGGGCCGAGGAAGAAGCAATAGTGGCGGCAGCATGATGTTTAATACTAAATACGATAATTGGTATTTTGAAACAAATCTATTAATCGAAGATGGCACCAGTATCTTTACCGATGGCGAATACCATGGGCGAAAACAAATCAATAAGAAAAATGTTATCTATGTTCGACCTGTGATCGCTTGGAATAAAGACAACTTTAAAGTAGCCGCCGCCATTGAAAGTAATGTTATTAAAAATGCTTATGGTTATGAAGATAAAAATACAGGTGAGTTTAAAAACCAATCTAAGCGTAATGGATATGGTTTAACTCTAGGTTGGAATAGCTTAAAAGATGATCCAACAAATGGTATCGACGTAAACTGGAGTACGGCTTATTTAGATGCTAGCAATGAAACAGATTTTACTACTGGTGCCAATATTTTATGGCGCCGCTTGCAGCTGGGTTATATTTACGCTCATAATGATATCAAGTCCTACGCATTAAATTATGATAGTGACATCGATAATGAAGTTATTTTTGGTCCAGGAAAATATGATATTCACACTTTATATACTTCATATGAGTTACCAAACATACTTGATATGGATAATTTTAAAATTTATATCGGCGCTTACTACTCTGTAATTGATGGAAAAGATATCGAAGTGAAAAATAGCGATAAAGATCGTTATGGCTCCAGAGTCAGATTTAAATACTTATTCTAAAAATTGAATTAAACATTGAGTGGCTGATTTATCAGGTCAGCCACTCAAGCTATTTGCAGTAACTTACCCTTCATGAAGCCCACATTCGCGTTTAAGACCGAAAAAGCGGGTCTCTTCTTCACTCATACCAGGCTCCCATTTACGAGTGGTATGTGTATCACCAACAGATAAATACCCTTGCTCCCAAAGAGGGTGATAAGGCAAATCATATTTGGTCAGATATTCATGTACTTGGCGATTATTCCAATCAACCACTGGTAATATTTTAAATACCCCTTTACCGATACTCAGTACGGGCAGCGTGGCACGACTCTTCGATTGCTCTCTACGCAGCCCCGAGAACCAACTTTGCGCTTTTAACTCCCGCAAAGCTCGATTCATCGGTTCAACCTTATTAATTTGATTGTATAGATCTATCCCCTCAGTTCCTTGTTCCCATAATTTGCCATAAATAGCTTCCTGCCACGCTGGAGATAATGGGGAGCGATAAACTTGCAAATTCAAATGGAGTTCATCTTTTAACTCTTCAATGAAGATGTAAGTCTCAGGAAAAAGATACCCAGTATCCGTTAAAATAACAGGAATATCGGGCATCACTTGTGTCACCATATGTAGCATGAGCGCCGCTTGTATGCCAAAACTGGATGACAATACAAATTTAGCGGGCAAATTATCTAATGCCCACTCGATTCGCTCAATAGCACTCAATTTTTCCAATTGCACATTCAATGCTGATAAATATTCAGCTTGTTGCACTTTATCTAATTTAAGTACTTCGGCAAGTTTGAGTTGACTCATACCGCCTCCTTCACTTCATAAAAATCGATAGCTGAATTCAGTACTGGTTTCACTACATTAGCGCGAATTAAGTAGTCGCCAAAACCTTCCTGATCTTCCCGCTCTTTTGCCCAACGACCAATCAAATTGTCTAAGATAGTTAAAATTTCCGCCGAACTAATATTCTCTCGATACATGCGCGGAATTCGAGTACCGATACGATTACCACCTAAATGTAAGTTATATCGGTCAATCGCTTTACCTACCAATCCAACTTCCGCCAGCATGGCTCGACCACAGCCATTTGGGCATCCTGTCACACGTAATACAATATGCTCGTTACCGATGCCGTGTGACGACATGATTTTTTCTACTTCACTGACAAATTCAGGTAAGAAACGCTCTGCTTCCGCCATTGCTAATGGGCAGGTAGGGAAAGAAACACAAGCCATTGAGTTCTCACGCTGCAATGTCACCTCATCACTGATCAAACCATGTTCACGTGCAATCGCTTCAATGCGCTCTTTTTCCGATTCAGGCACTCCCGCAACTATCAGGTTTTGATTCGCCGTTAAGCGAAAGTCTCCCTGATGAATTTTAGCTATTTCTGCAACACCTGTTTTTAGTGGTTTATTAGGCAAATCGATTAAACGACCATTTTCAATAAATAACGTGAGATGCCAACGATCGTCTATCCCTTTTAACCAACCAATTTGATCACCACGTTGAGTAAACGCATAATGCCGAACTGGCTCGAAGGTCACCCCAGAGCGTCTTTCAACTTCTTGTTTAAATGTTTCAACACCAACACGTTCCAGCGTGTATTTTGTTTTAGCATTTTTACGTTCTGTCCGATTCCCCCAATCACGTTGAGTTGTCACGATAGCTTCTGCAATCGCCAGCGTATCTTTCAAATAAATAAACCCAAACTCACTGGCTAATCGAGGGTAAGTCGCCATGTCACCGTGAGTCATCGCAAGACCACCGCCCACTAACACGTTAAAGCCAATTAACTCCCCATCTTGAGCAATCGCTACAAAGTTCATGTCATTGGCGTGTAAATCGACATCATTTAATGGCGGTATCACTACCGATGTTTTGAATTTACGAGGCAAATAGGTTTTCCCTAATATTGGCTCTTCATCCGTTGTTGCCACCTTTTCTTTATCAAGCCAAATTTCTGCATAAGCATTTGTACGTGGCAGTAAATGCTCCGATATTTTTTTCGCCCATTCATAAGCTTGTTGATGTAGCTCAGATTGAACGGGGTTAGAGGTACAAAGCACATTACGGTTCACATCGTTTGCCGTCGCTAATGCGTCAAGCCCCACATGATGTAACATTTGGTGTGCAGGCTTCACATCACCCTTTAAAATACCGTGGAACTGGAAGGTTTGTCGGTTAGTGATACGCACGCTGCCATACAGCGTATGTTCTGATGCGAATCTATCGATATCTAACCACTGTTTAGGCGTAATGATGCCTCCGGGCAACCGGCAACGAAGCATCATCGCATGGCGGGGTTCTAATTTTTGTTCAGCGCGCTCCGCTCGGATATCACGATCATCTTGTTGATACATCCCATGGAAACGAATTAGTAGGAAATTATCCCCTTCAAATCCGCCACTTAATCCATTTTTGAGATCTTCTTTGATAGTTCCACGTAGATAATTACTCTCGTTTTTCATCCGTTCACTATCAGCCAGTTTGCCTTCTACGACCAAAGGCCCGTATTTTTTATCACTCATTAGTAGACATCCCTCTGATAACGGCGCTCCACGCGCAGCTCACTTAAAAATTCATCTGCCGATTCGCTATCCATGTTTCCGTATTGACTGATAATCTCCAGCAACGCCTGCTCCACATCCCGAGCCATGTGATTCGCATCACCGCAGACATAGATATGTGCCCCTTCTTCAATCCAGTGCCAAACTTCCTCACCTTGTTCACGCAACTTATCTTGTACATACACTTTTTGTGCTTGATCTCGGGACCAAGCCAATGAAATATTGGTCAACAAACCTTCTTTGACATAGCGTTGCCATTCCACTTGGTAGAGAAAATCTTCAACAAAATGTGGATTACCAAAAAACAACCAGTTCTTACCGGTCGCTTCCTCATTATCGCGTTGCTGCATAAATGCACGGAACGGTGCGATGCCAGTACCAGGGCCTATCATGATGACAGGTTTTGTACTGTCGTCTGGAAGACGGAAGTTATCATTGTGTTCAATAAAAATACGCAGTTCATCACCTTCTTTTAGGCGATCAGCCAAAAAGCCAGAAGCACCACCTGTACGAGCACGACCATCAATGTCATAACGTACAACGCCGACAGTAATATGCACCTCATCTTCTGTTTCCGCCTGTGAAGATGCGATTGAATACAACCGTGGGGTCAATGGTCGAAGAAGCTCAACAAACTCTTGAGCGGTAGGCTGAGCGGCTGCTTGTCTCACCATATCAACAATGGGAGTATTTTGTGCATAGTGCAAAAGTGCCTGCTTATCACTTATTAACCCCAATAAAGTCTCGTCTTTTGACAAGTTGGCATATTTTTCAACAATAAGAGGGGTGTTTTGTGTCAACTCTAAATGGTGAGTCAGTGCATCGCGTAGTGTGTATGATTGTTCAGCCACTTGAACCTTTTCATCACCGGTTAACCATAATAAACCGATAAGCTCCTCAACAAGAGCAGGATCATTATCAAACCACACCCCAAGCGCATCACCAGGCTGATAGCGTAACCCTGAATCCCCCAAATCAATCTCAATATGGCGAACATCTTTTAGTGATCCGCGCCCTGTGATCTTCTGATTGACCGATAAAGATGCGGTAAGTGGCGACGTCTTAGTGTAAGGTGATGAATGAATTTCATCTACGCTCCCTACCTGAGCCGCAACAAGTTGATGAGTACTTTGCGTTGGCACTCGCGCTTTAAGTAATTGGCTCAGTTCCTCAATCCATGCATCTGCAATTGCTTGATACTCTACATCGGCATCGATACGTGCAAGTAATGGCTTGGCGCCTAATTGAGCCAGCTGCGTATCAAAATCTTTACCAGCTTGACAGAATTTCTCATAGGAAGAGTCGCCTAATGCGAAAACAGCGTATGCCGTTTCATTCAGGCTTGGAGCCTTTTTGGAGTGCAAGTATTTATATAATGCAACCGCCTCCTCAGCAGGCTCGCCTTCTCCTTGTGTTGATGCAACTATCACCAATATTTTTTCTTGCGCGATCTGCTTAAATTTATAATCTCCTGCATTCACTAAATTCACATTGAGCTTTTCGCTGAGCAACTTTTCTCTAAGTTGTTCAGATAAACGGCGCGCGTTGCCAGTTTGTGAAGCAGAAATGATTGTAATCGTTTCGTCCTGTGGCACGGGAGCACTCACAGGTGTGCTAGTCACTGTATTTTGGTTTACCATTCCCCACAAATATCCAGACAACCAAGCTAATTGGTGAGATGAAAAATCATCCACGGCTGTCTGTAAGCGTGCAAGTTGCTCCATAGATATTGGCAATGCCGAAATTGGAGACTGTTTTTTTGTCATTATCTTATAACCCCAGAGTTGCTCATCATAAATTACTACCCCGATAGTTTGTCAGGTTATAACACCCTTTCGTAACGGGATAAGAAACGATCGCCATAACTAATAGCTAAAAAGCCTAATGAAAATAGTTAGTGAATCATACTCATAAAAATGGTTAGTGATAATTCGACAAAATAAGATGCTCGGAGTACAAATTACAGTAGAATACGCTGCATTTCGATTTATAAGGAGTTAGTTATGAGAACAAGCATCTATAAAGATTTTCATTTTGAAGCGGCACACAAACTTCCCTATGTACCTGAAGGTCATAAATGCGGTCGCCTCCATGGCCATTCTTTCATGGTAAGATTAGAGCTGACAGGCGAAGTCGAGGAAAAAAGTGGATGGCTTATCGATTTTAGTGATGTCAAAAAAGCATTTAAGCCAATTTTAGATCAACTCGACCATTATTACTTAAATGATATTGAAGGCCTCGAAAATCCAACCAGCGAGGTGCTGGCAAGCTGGATTTGGCATAAAACCAAACCCCTCTTACCATTACTCAGTGCCGTGACAGTGAAAGAAACCTGTAATGCTGGCTGTATTTACCGCGGCGAATAGACACTTTCTGGTATGCCGTGTTCAACGCGGCACATCAGGCGATATTAAGATATTTATGGGTTTGAATAGAAAGACGCCAATTTCGCGCAATACACGTATCGATACATAACTTGGTTGCTAAGCTTTTTTGGCTAATAGGCTGTAATGCAACAACTGGCGCATGTTTTTCGGTTCGTTTTGCCAACAATTTATCCAACTCTTCAATGTCTTTTTCACGCGCAACAGGGTGCTTGATTTCATTTGCTCGGTTAATTGATTCCGTAAGCACCTGTAATCCCCCTTTCATCCCCACTTTTGGTGATACCGTTACCCATGTTTTATCTGAGCATTGAATAGGATAAGTGCCACTCGTTTCAATTTGGCACTGATAGCCTTGATTTTCTAACTCACACGTTAAAGGAAGCAGATCGTAAATACACGGCTCTCCCCCTGTGATAACAATATGTTTAGCTGTATACCCTTGTTTTTTCATGAGGTTGATTAATTCATGACTATCCGCCAGCGCCCATGTATCTGTATCAACGGTTTTTAGTGCAATATCACCAAGTGTTGTTGCTTTGCTCTCTTCTTTCTCCCAAGTATGTTTGGTGTCGCACCAACTGCAACCCACTGGGCAGCCTTGCAAGCGAATAAAAACAGCAGGAACACCGGTGAACACACCTTCACCTTGTAATGTTTGAAAAATTTCATTGATTGGGTAATTCATCGCACTCTCTGGCATTGTCATCTTAATACGTATTATATCGCAGATATCTATCCGCGGTTAACCCACTTTATGGTAATGTAAACAGCTTGGATTTGATAAAGCACATCTGATTAAAAAAACCGAAACGATATTCGGTAATTAAAGACAGGACAAAAAATGCAAAGTAGTAAAAAAAATCAACTCAGAAAGGGACTGAGTGTCAGGCACATTCGCTTTATGGCCTTAGGGTCAGCGATTGGTACAGGCCTCTTTTATGGCTCCGCTTCAGCCATACAAGCAGCCGGCCCCGCAGTACTCATCGCCTATATGATAGGGGGCGCTGCCGTTTTTATGGTTATGCGTGCTTTAGGTGAAATGGCGGTTCATAACCCAGTTCCAGGGTCATTTTCTCACTATGCCAGCCACTATATGGGGCCATTAGCAGGCTTTCTAACCGGATGGAACTATGTTTTCGAAATGCTGGTTGTCTGCCTTGCAGATATCACCGCCTTCGGGATGTATATGGGCTTTTGGTTCCCTCATGTTGATCAATGGGTATGGGTACTCAGCATCGTTTTATTTATCGGTGCGCTGAATTTATGTCACGTTAAAATATTTGGTGAGCTTGAATTCTGGTTATCGATAGTCAAAGTGACCGCGATTATTGCCATGATTATCGGTGGTGCCTTCTTAATGTTCTACGGTTTTGGTAAAGAGACAGACCACGCTGTCGGCTTGCAAAACCTATGGGAACATGGTGGTTTTATGCCGCATGGCATTACTGGCGTTATTGCCTCTCTCGCCATTGTTATGTTTGCATTTGGTGGGATTGAAGTGATTGGTATCACCGCAAGCGAAGCTCAAAACCCAGAGAAAACCATCCCTAAAGCAATTAATGCCGTGCCTATTAGGATCTTGCTATTCTATGGTTTAACACTCTTTATCTTAATGTGTATCTATCCATGGAACCAAATTGGGCAAAACGGTAGCCCATTCGTGCAAATTTTTTCTAGTCTGAATATTTCTTCTGCCGCAAACATTCTAAACATCGTTGTTATCACCGCCGCCATTTCGGCCATTAACAGTGATATTTTTGGTGCTGGTCGAATGATGTACGGCATGGCTCAAGATAAACAAGCACCTAGCGCTTTCACTAAGTTGACACGCAATGGTGTGCCATGGGTAACCGTCTTGGTGATGTCAGCCGTTATGCTGCTTGGCGTATACTTAAATTACCTTTTACCTGAGCGAATTTTCGTGATTATTGCTTCAATTGCAACGTTTGCCACTGTTTGGGTATGGTTAATGATCTTGCTTTCGCAGGTTGCTATGCGCCGTAAAATGAGCCAAGAAGAGATTAAACAGCTCAAGTTCCCTGTACCATTTTGGCCGGTCGGCCCTATGGTGACGATTGCCTTTATGGTATTTGTTATCGCATTACTTGGGTTCTTTGAAAACACACGAGTGGCTTTAATCGTCGGTTGTGTTTGGGTTGTGATACTTACTGTTGCCTACTTTATAATGCGCAATTACCAAAAAAATAATTAAAATAATCCTATCTGCAAAACACAACATAACGCCCCATCATTGATGGGGCGTTTTATCATTAACTTTCTAATTCAAGAGCCTGCTCAAGGTCGGCAATCAAATCATTTACATCCTCTAGTCCAATCGATAATCTCAGTAATCCATCACTTATCCCATAATATTGTCGTTCTTCTGGTGTATAAGTTGAATGTGTCATACTTGCAGGGTGTTGTGCTAAGGATTCACAGTCCCCCAAGCTCACTGCTCGTGAAAATAGCGTTAAACGATTTAAAAAGCGTTTACCTGATTCCATGCCGCCTTTAATTTCACAGGCAATCATGCCGCCAGGTAATTTCATTTGTTTTTTGGCTAGCTCATATTGTTTAAAGCTCGGCAAGCCTGGATAAATGACAAATGCAATTTTAGGATGAGAAGAGAGATATTGTGCTATCTGTTGAGCGCTCTTCACAATACGCTCCATACGAACAGAGAGCGTTTTCATTCCTCGCATAATCAAACTCGCATCATGAGGTGATAAACACGCTCCCGTCATATCTTTTAACCCAACTAGCCGGATCTGCTTCGCTATTTCCTTTGTTGTTATGGCTGCGCCTGCAATAACATCACCATGACCACTCATATACTTGGTTAATGAATGGATCACAATATCAACGCCTAATGTGATTGGCTTTTGTAGATAAGGAGTACAATAGGTGTTATCAACAACGACAATAATATTATGCTCCTTAGCAATATTCGTTACCGCTTGTATATCCACCAAGCGCATATCAGGATTAGCTGGGGATTCAAAAAAAATCATTTTCGTCTTTTTGCTGATCGCTTGAGCTACATTTTTAGGGTCACTCATATCAATGTGGCGTACCTGAATACCGAATCGCTCGAGTCCATTATGAAAAAAGGAATAAGTACACCCATAAACCGTCATATCAACTAATAGCTCATCACCTGGGTTCATTAGAGACCAAAAAGTCGATGTAATGGCTCCCATTCCTGACGAAAATACAATCGCTGCTTCACCTTCTTCTAAATCAGCGAGCCTTTTTTCTAACAAATCTAGCGTAGGATTATTAATTCTTGTGTAAATATAGCCTTCTTTCTCACCACTGAAACAGGCGGCTCCCTCTTCCGCACTGCTAAATGAATAAGTTGAGGTTTGATATATAGGCGGAACCAACGCCCCTTTGTTTTCACGCTGGTCATAAAAACTGTGTATTATTCGAGTATCAAAAGCATTCCTCTGATTTAAGCTCATACCACTCTCCTAAAAAATTACTTCTCATTGGATTGAGGTATCCTAGAACCCATAATCTGCAACGTTCTTAATAGGATACTAATCCCCCGTAAAGTATTTGGATCTTTTAACAAGCTATAAACTGAACGAAAATTATGCGTTTTATCATCATATATCGCCTCCATCTTAGCCATGTTATATGCCGTTCCTAGCTCCCAAACTGGCGTTAACGTGTCTTCGAATGAATTGGATAATTTTTCAACCGTACCTAAATCAAGAATATCAACAAGGTCAGAAACTAAAGAAAGTAGATCAACGATATTATCTAAGCGTTTTAAATGCAGCAGTGGTGATATTTTCTCGGCGAAATGATCTACAGACTCTGAATTAAGTAGCTCAATAAGTTTGGAGTGCGTATTTTCATTTGACATGATAATTACCCTCTTACACTAAACCACGGATAGCAGCCCAATAAAGACCTCTATTGAAACTATTTCTGAGTAGTCCTCCCACCTTAGTTGCAGGTATTGGGATAACATCATGTTTATAGTCATACTGTAATGGCATACCTGCATTTAATCCCATTTGAGCAACGGCTTGTACACGCCCATCATAAATAGCCGCAGGATAACCATAAGTTAATTCACCAAAAATATTATCAGCAATAATCCCAGCTTGGTTATGACAGCTCCCTCCTGCTTTACTGATAGGCAAATCAACGGTATCACCGATTACATACACTCCATCTGTGCCGTAGACTTGCATGGTCTCATGATCTGTTGGGAGCCAGCCTTCACCATTATTGTGCTCACTTAAGCCTGCATTAATCACAGCTTCAACAGCTGTAATTGGCGGAGTGCTAATTAAAATATCAAAAGGCTGCTCATCACCTTCTTGTGAATAAGCGACTTTCTTGTCTGGATCTACTTTACTTAATGTAAAACCTCGTTGAGCTTTAATATTTTTTATATTAAAAATCTCAGGGATAGCTTCACAAACAGGTTGTTGAAGGAAAAGGCAATTACGTAATAATTGAGAGACTGTCGGGTAGGTGTATACAATTTCAATATTGTCTCTTACACGACGTTTACGTAAAAATTCATCTAACATCAATGTCGTTTCCATTGGTGCAATACCACATTGATGAGGAACATTTGGCGTTTCAGGAAATGATACGGTGATAAAGATCCTACCTTTTTCAATTTTTGATAATTGATCTGCTAACTTTCTTGCTGGCTCATAAGAATAGAAGTGGTTACCTATTTCTTTTAACCCTTCTATTCTATCTGGCCTAGGAACACATCCTGTCGCGATAACTAAGTAATCATAATTTAAAGTCTTACCACTATTTGACTTTAGTTCTTTATTTTTAAAGTCAAAGGACTCAATTTTATCAATCACTAAATTAATTTCGGGCCGTAATAACGATCGTTCATGGCGACTTAACTCCTCTTTAAAGAATAAGTTAAATGCAACATACATAAAAGCTGGTTTATAATAATGAGTAGGGTTATCAGTCACTAATGTTATTTTTATTTTTTTAGAAAAAATATCCTTATTAAGTTTCCTTGCAAGGATATTCGCTAACATTGTACCACCTGTACCACCACCGACTATGACGATATGCTTCATACTTTAACCCACCTATTATTTAAGTTGTGTTAAATCGTTATCATATAGATATATAAATATAGTTTAATTTAATTAATTCGCCATACATTTAATTAATAATTAATATTCATCCACCAAATAAAACTAATTACATTCAGTGAATTATCATTAAATAAAAATAAGCAAGATTATAGTTATCTTTATTTTTAATTACCGAATGAAAATAATAACATTCATTTTAAGACTAACCTATTTATACAGTCTAATAATAAATATTTGTTTTTAGCCAAATAAACATTATCAGCAACTGACATATCGATAATGTTTATCGTAAGAGCAGAATAACTATAAATGGCTTTTTAAGTATGAAATTACTAATAGGTAGGTACTCAAATAATTTTTATACTAAGTCAAACTGAGTAATAATTGGGTTATGATCTGAAGCATCTGTGTTTGTGACATAACAATCTTTCACTTTTAAGCCTCTATAAAAGAGATAATCTAAAGGCCGTCCAAACGCTTTAGTGCGCTGATCAGTATCATAGTTAACCTCTTTAAGCCCCACGCTTCTAACAAAGCGTTTTAAGGCGTTAACCCTTTGGCGGCTCCACGCATTAAAATCTCCAGCCAAAAGTACAGGGCCAACGTGTTTCGATATATGCTCACCTAATTTACTTAATTGCCTTGTATAAACATCAACACCAAAACTAAAGTTTATGGCATGCACATTTGCAACCATCAAATGCTCCCCATTAGGCAAGGGATAAACTGTTATCAATGCCGATTTTGCTAAACGCAATAACGGCTCTTTTTCGCGTAGCGGGCAACAGTAGATAGGATGAGCAGTTGCTAATGTCATTACGCCAGCAGGATGCTGAGAAAAAGGCAACGCGGGCACTTGATCTGCTATCAGTTTGTGGGAGGCTGCGAATGAAATAAGCTCAGGCGACATTTGAGCTTCTTGAAGTAGAATCAGTTTTTTATCTTTAACTAACTCATTAAGGACCTTTTTCCAGTTAGGTCGCTGTTGCTTATAAATATTCCATGTCACAACATCTAAGGTTTCTCCCGCCGCAAATAGGGGAAGCCCCACGGGTAATGATTCTCCTAACATATGTACAGGCATTGGCTGAATACGTTTAGCGGGTTGACCTGCAATATATCTGACAGAATAGGTTCTTTTCGCCACGTTTCTGATCCCTACAAAATTAGAAGTTAAAAGCATTTTAGCAATTTTATAAACCATATGGCTTGTAGTATATCAAACCTACCCTGTTATATCTTATGTAGTTAAGGCTAAACTCCACTGATAATTATCTGTTCATTAACCATTTCTGAATTATTCATAGCATTTTGCAAGCATCAAACACATGGTTTGCGCTAAGCAGGTTCATAATCTATTGAAGAAATGTAGTATGCAGGAAGAGGTTAAAGCACAGATAAAAAAAGCCCCGTGAGTTATCTCACGGGGCTTGAT
>NZ_JAMPLX010000030.1:0-45315 GCF_028477825.1 Providencia sp. PROV267
CTAACATAATATGATGCAAACGCGCATCAACCTTCTCAGCTTTCCATCCCATACGGGCTGCGTTTTGTGCCATCTCTAAACCGGATGTCGCCACTCCTCCCGCATTCGCGGCCTTACCTGGTGCAAATAAAACACCGGCCTCAAGGAAAAGCTCAGTCGCTGGGATTGTCGTTGGCATATTCGCGCCTTCAGCAACCGCTTTAACACCATTTTTGATCAGCAATTCTGCGGCTGCAGTATCTAATTCGTTTTGTGTCGCACATGGTAGAGCAATATCAACAGGTACACACCAAGGTTGCTGACCTGCTAAGTAGGTTAAGCCAAACTCTTTTGCATAGGCTTCTACACGACCATAATTGTTTTTAATTTCTTCCAAACGCGCTAATTTTTCTGGTGTAAAGCCAGCTTCATCAACAACAGTACCATTTGAGTCGGATGCCGTGACGACCGTTGCGCCAAGCTCCATACATTTTTCAATCGTATACTGCGCAACGTTACCAGAGCCAGATACAGCTACACGCATGCCTTCAAAACCTAAACCATGGCGTTTTAACATCGCATTTGTGAAATACACTAAACCGTAACCGGTTGCTTCTGGGCGAATTAAGCTCCCCCCGAAAGAGAGTCCCTTACCCGTGAAAACACATGAAGTATCATTCGATAATTTCTTCATCATCCCAGCCATAAAACCAACTTCACGACCACCAACCCCGATATCACCCGCGGGTACGTCAGTATCCGCGCCTAAATGGCGATACAATTCGGTCATCAGTGCTTGGCAAAAGCGCATCACTTCACCATAGCTTTTGCCTTTCGGATCAAAGTCAGAGCCACCCTTGCCACCGCCCATTGGTAAGGTTGTCAGTGCATTTTTTAGTGTCTGTTCAAAGCCTAAGAATTTTAGAATGGAAAGGTTAACTGAAGGGTGGAAACGCATACCGCCTTTAAATGGGCCGATAGCAGAGCTATATTGAACCCGCCAAGCCCTATTCACTTGCACTTTACCTTGGTCATCCACCCAACAAACACGAAACTGAATCACTCTTTCAGGCTCAACAAAACGCTCAAGTAGTGCTTGTTCACGATATTTAGGATTATTTTCTAAGAATGGCCAAAGTGAGGTAAAGACTTCGCGAACAGCCTGGAGGAATTCAGGTTGCTGAGGGTCTCTTTTTTGTACAGACTCCAAGAACGATGATAGTGAATTCATCTATATCTTCCTTTTTAAATTTTTTGTTGTGATATTCCTCACTCTTTCTTGTGATAATTTTTGGGGAAATGTGAGGTTGATTTGCATTTGCCTATTGAATATATCACTAGTTTGTATTCAAGTTTCAAGGTTTTTTTTACTCTAATACAAAAAAATTTTTCTTGACCCGACAATAAGTAACTTAATTTAAATTTTTTAAGCCAAAAAAAACGCCTGCATAAGCAAGCGTTTTTAGCGAATAGTTTTTCATTTTTAACTGAATGGATTATTCATCATCGTCATTCAGTGGAACAATCAACATATCAACATGGACAGTATTAATCAACTGGCGAGCTGAAGACATCAACTTGCTCCAAAAATCTTGGTGGTGACCACAGACCACTAAGTCCATATCATATTTTTTGATTGCATCAACCAAGACCTGACCAAGATCACCACTACCGCTCAATGTTTCTTGAATTTCATAACCTGCGCCTGCGGAGAGGTCTTTGAGTGAATTACGAGTTTCATCCGTGATACGCTGTTGCATGTCGCCCAAATTCACATCAATAAGGCCAGTGTAGAGATCTGAGTAGTTCACATCAACATGGATCATGGATACTTTAGCCCCGTAAGGTTTTGCCATAGAGACGGCTTTATCCAGTAATATTTTACTTTCAGGTGATAAATCTACCGCTACGAGAATATGTTTGTACGCCATAAAGTAAACTCCTTCCGAATGCTGATTTTGTGATAAGTTAAGAGCCTATCCTATTCTTAGCCTCTTAACTCACCAATCGCTTATAAATACTATACCTGCATACTATGATAGATAAGTGTCGTTTTGATCACATCTGTGCAGATTAGCCTAGTGAATCTTTCATCACATAACATTTTAGAAAACAATAACATCATCTCTACAATATTAATATATAAACGAGAGTTATGTGTGATATTTTTCAATATAAACAAGCAGTAGCCTATTTCTTAGATAATCATTCTGTTATTACACACTTTTACCCAATATCTCTTTTTTATCAGCTTAAATTCGGATAAAAATCGCTCAAAAATCCTCGAGTTTGCACTTTTTTTAGGCAACTTATTATCCTACAATAAACAATAAGCTAGCTTAACACTGTGTTTGCTTTATTTCCTTTGTAGCAACAGCGCAAGCTGATACCTAAGGAGGTGAGTATGTTCAGTATGGTTGCCTTGTTCTGGGCTTTATGCTTTTTGTGTATCATCAATATGATACGCTACTTTTCTTCCATCCGTGTTTTGCTTTATATCCTACGGGATACCGACCCGTTGCTTTATCAATCTGTCGACGGTAATGGCTTTTTCACAACCCACGGCCAGTTAAACAAACAGCTAAAACTGGTTCGTTATATCAATAGTAAGCAATACCTTGAGCATTTTGACGATGAGGTCATATTACGGTGTGAGAGGATACGCAAACAATTTCTACAAATTAGTCAGCTAAGCATCTTAGTGATTGTTAGCTTAATTTACCTACTTATTTTTGCTTAATAGCAGGGTAAAAAAACAAACTCGATACTCCACGGTTTTCAAGGCAAAAAAATAGTGATGAACTGAGCAGCTCATCACTATTATGTTGTATTCATTCTATCAACAGTTTGTGAAACTGTTCTAGATAATCATCAATGCAATCCAGTACAAACCACCAGATAGACAGATAGAAACAGGCAGTGTTAATAACCATGCCAAAGCAATACTCTTAATTGTCTTGCTCTGAACACCCCCACCGTCAACGACCATGGTTCCCGCAACTGCGGAAGATAATACCTGAGTCGTCGAAACAGGCATCCCTGTGTAGCTCGCAACACCGATTGAAACAGCGGCAGTCACCTGAGCAGAAACACCTTGCGCATATGTCATGCCTTTCTTACCGATTTTCTCACCGATAGTGACAGCAACGCGTTTCCAACCAAACATTGTTCCGAGAGACAGTGCTAAAGCAACTGAAATAATGATCCACAATGGCGCATACTCAACGGTATACAGTAAGTCATTACTCAATTTTTTCAGCAAGCTTGCATCTTGAGAGCTAGTTTCTGGCAGCTTAGCAACCGCATTTGCGGTATCAGAGATACACATTAATAAGCGACGCATATGATTACGTTGCTCTGGTGATAACTCATCGTAGCTTTGTACGCCATTCAACAGCTTTTGAGCTTGGCTCAGAACGATAGCCGTACGTGAGCTATCACAATGGAACTCTTCGCCAATTTCATCGGTGCCAGTCACTGCTGGTGTATTTTCAATTGCATGGTTGAGTGCTGGTTTATGTGTCTCATAGTATTGTTGCAAGTGAACAACAGCATCATGCGTTCTTGCGATATCGTAACCGCTTGAATTCATATTGACGACAAAACCGGCTGGCGCAACACCAATCAGTACTAACATGATAAGACCGATGCCTTTCTGACCGTCATTTGCACCATGTGAGAAACTCACGCCAACGGCGGAAAGAATCAGTGCAGTACGGGTCCAGAATGGTGGCTTGCGCTTACCATCTTTTTTCTCACGCTCTGCGGGCGTTAAGTGAATACGGCGACGTTTTTTCGTACCACTCCAGTAACGGCGTAGAACAAATATCATCAAGCCCGCGATCACAAAACCAATAGCAGGAGAAAGGATAAGGGACATGAAAATACTGATCATTTTGGGTATGTTGAGGGCATCCACAACCGATGAATCAGTCACAATTGCATTGGTTAAACCAACACCAATAATCGCCCCGATTAACGTATGAGAACTGGATGCAGGGATACCAAAGTACCAGGTTCCAAGGTTCCAGATAATTGCAGCCAATAGCAATGAAAAGACCATTGCTAGGCCGTGAGCTGAACTCACATTAAGCAAAAGATCTGTCGGCAATAGGTGCACAATTGCATAAGCAACGCTTAACCCCCCGAGCAGAACGCCAAAAAAGTTAAAAACACCCGCCATAACAACCGCGAACTGAGCGCGCATTGCACGGGTATAAATAACTGTCGCTACCGCATTCGCGGTATCATGGAAGCCATTTATAGCCTCATAGAACAGCACAAATAACAGTGCCAGTACTAACAGTAGGCCGGTGTAAAATTCCAAACCTGTAAAAAGATGTAGCATAGACGTTAAGCCATTTTATGTTGGTCATGAACGCGGCGCATTATCAGTGACAAACGCTAGCGGTGGAAGCAAAATCTAACCTTTTTTTGATTTCACTACTGTTGAAAAAAGTACAACATGATTATTATCCTATAATTATCAGCATATTACACAATTTGTTTTTATTCTGATTTTTTTTCTCTTTTTCGTTAGAATTTCACGCAAATCAGAGTAAATTCATCTTTTTTGGCGAATATCGAACGAACCGCTGATCTTTTAGAAAAACCCTAAAACCAATTTTGAGTCAGCGTCATTGATTAATCACTGACCAAAAAATAAGCCTAAAAGTTCAGCAGACCCTAATTATAATATGTATTCAATACTTTTCATCAGTTGTTACACGATACATGGTATCGCAACGATAAAAGTTTAACGAACTCTAGCCACTCATAAAATTGTAGTGTCTTTTAAAATCAAACAGATAGAGAATTTCTTATTGTGAAAAATTATGACGTCATTATTCTGGGTGCAGGTGCCGCAGGACTTTTTTGTGCATCACTCGCAGGGAAGCGTGGTTTGAATACACTAGTCTTGGATAACGGAAAAAAACTTGGCAGAAAAATCCTCATGTCAGGAGGCGGGCGTTGTAACTTTACCAATATCTATGCCGAACACAGTAATTACCTTTCCGCCAACCCTCACTTTTGTAAGTCAGCACTTGCTCGCTATACACAGTGGGATTTCATTGCGTTGGTTAATAAATATAATATCCCTTACCACGAGAAAACATTAGGCCAATTATTCTGTGACAATAGCGCCCAAGATATTGTTGATATGCTCGAAGAAGAGTGCCGCTTACCCAATATCACCATAAAATTGCGTAGCGAAGTGACTGGCGTTGAAAAAATAGACAACGGTTTTGTGGTAACAGTGAACGGAAATAAAGTGAGTGCACACTCACTTGTTGTCGCAACGGGCGGCCTATCCATGCCCGGACTAGGAGCGACACCTTTTGGTTATCGAATTGCCGAACAGTTCGGTCATCAGATTTTACCGACCCGCGCAGCGTTAGTTCCTTTTACACTGCATAAGCCTCTGTTAGAGACGCTACAAGTCCTCTCGGGTGTCTCTGTTGCAGCAACCGTTACCTCCGCCGATGGTACTTTATTTAAAGAAAATATTCTTTTTACTCACCGTGGCCTATCTGGCCCCGCTATTTTACAGATCTCCAATTATTGGAACCCCGGAGAGTTTGTAAGTATTAACTTACTTCCTGAACACTCTCTGACGGATTATTTGGCTGAAGAAAAGCAAACACATCCAAACCAATCCCTTAAAACAACACTCGCCAAATTATTACCAAAACGGTTAGTTGAAGTTTTGCAAACGCTAGGCCAGATACCTGATTGCGCACTTAAACAACTTACCCACCCACAAATTGAGACACTGCATAACAACTTACATCAGTGGCAAATACAACCTAATGGTACTGAAGGCTATCGTACCGCTGAGGTCACTTTAGGTGGCGTTGATACCCGCGAAATTTCATCGAAAACGATGGGCTCACTAAAAACAGAAGGATTATATTTCATCGGTGAGGTTTTGGATGTCACAGGCTGGCTAGGCGGTTATAACTTCCAATGGGCGTGGAGTTCGGCTGCGGCTTGCGCGGAAAATCTGCCGTTACATACAGAGCAATAAACTATTTAAAGGCGTAACCTACGCAAAAAATCATTTAAAGCCACGCAATGGTTTTTGCATAAACATGATTAAACGGGGTAATAGCGAGGCATTCTAACCTCAATAATACCCCTACTTTCCCTATGTATCGTTCAAAAATCTCGCTGAACCTATAAAAAGTTAATCCATTGAAAAATAATGGATATTATTTAATTTGATAGAAATCATATAATTGCGATTTTTATTGTAATTTATACGATTTTGATTAAAAAAAACACTTTACAAACGATAGTGATAACTATTATCATCAAATCACTACCTCGACATCACTGATACAGTCACTGTCTTGGCAGTACGACATTGCTCACATTGCTTCCAGTGTTTAGTTTAGCCAGCCTTGTGCTGGCTACTTTTTTATCTCCTGATCTTGTTCAAACTTTTTGAATTCTATGGTCAATCGTAACGGCTTCTCTCTATTATTAAATTGTTTAAACTGTCATCAACAAATTTAGCACTGTTCCAACATCGGTTGGCGATAGGCTTTTAAGGAGATGACACAATGATCTATTTACGCAAAGCAAATGAACGTGGCCATGCTAATCATGGTTGGCTAGATAGCTGGCATACTTTTTCGTTTGCCAATTATTATGATAAGCAATTTATGGGCTTCTCTGCGCTCCGTGTCATCAACGAAGACGTTATCGATGCAGGGCAAGGCTTTGGTACCCATCCTCATAAAGATATGGAGATCCTCACCTATGTTCTAGAAGGCACCGTTGAACATAAAGACAGCATGGGCAATATGGAGCAGATCCCAGCCGGTGAATTTCAAATAATGAGTGCGGGTACGGGGGTACGTCATTCTGAGTACAACCCTGATGATAAAAACCGCCTTCACCTTTATCAAATCTGGATTTTGCCGGAAAAGGCCGGTATCGAGCCACGTTATGAGCAAAAACGTTTTGATTCAAAGGATGGGAAACAGCTGGTGCTATCACCTGATGCGAGAGATGGCTCGCTAAAAGTGTATCAAGACATGACATTGTGGCGTTGGGCGTTATCGAACAATGACACCCAAACCTATGCGATTGCCGACAAACGCGTTGTTTGGATCCAAGTGGTTAAAGGCAACATCGAGGTTAATGGCCAAACTGCCACAACCAGCGATGGCTTAGCGATCTGGCAAGAAGCTAGCCTCACAATGACAGCGAGTGAAGACAGCGAAATTTTACTGTTTGATTTACCTGCGGCTGACTAATAGATGACTGCATGCAGATTTACCCACTCAATAAAAAACAAAGGCCCTGAATTCAGGGCCTTATAATTATTTGTTCAACAAACCCATTACAGTTTAGGGCCTGCTTTCACTAATGCTGCACCTGCTGGCGTGTCAGTATATTTGTCGAAGTTCTTCACGAAACGATCAGCCAAGTCTTTCGCTTTCTCATCCCATTGTGATTTATCAGCATAGGTATTACGAGGGTCAAGGATATTGGTATCAACGCCCGGTAATGCTGTTGGAACTTCCAAATCAAAGATTGGCAGCTTAATGGTATCTGCTTTTTCGATATCACCACTTAAGATAGCGTCAATAATAGCGCGCGTATCTTTAATAGAAATACGTTTACCAGTACCGTTCCAACCCGTATTCACTAAGTAAGCTTTCGCGCCGGCGGCTTCCATACGCTTAACTAATACTTCAGCATATTGTGTTGGGTGCAGTGATAGGAATGCCGCACCAAAACAGGCAGAGAAGGTTGGTGTTGGTTCAGTGACACCACGCTCAGTACCTGCCAACTTAGCCGTAAAGCCAGATAGGAAATGATACTGTGTTTGCTCTGGCGTCAAACGTGAAACTGGAGGTAACACCCCAAACGCATCTGCCGTTAAGAAAATGACTTTCGTCGCGTGACCCGCTTTAGAGACTGGCTTAACAATGTTTTCGATATGGTAGATTGGGTAAGAAACACGCGTGTTTTCTGTTTTCGAACCATCGTCAAAATCAACGCTACCATCCGCCAGTACCGTGACGTTTTCTAACAGAGCATCACGTTTGATGGCACCATAGATATCTGGCTCAGCTTCTTTAGAAAGGTGGATAGTTTTTGCATAGCAACCACCTTCAAAGTTAAACACACCATCGTCATCCCAACCGTGCTCATCGTCACCGATTAGCTTACGTTTTGGATCTGTAGACAATGTTGTTTTACCTGTACCAGACAGGCCGAAGAAAATAGCGACATCGCCTTTTTCACCAACGTTAGCAGAACAGTGCATTGATGCGATGCCTTTAAGTGGCAGCAGGTAGTTCATCATTGAGAACATACCTTTTTTCATTTCGCCGCCGTACCAAGAACCACCGATTAACTGCATGCGCTCTGTTAGGTTGAAAGCCACAAAGTTTTCTGAGTTCAGACCTTGCTCTTTCCAATTTGGGTTAGTGCATTTTGCACCGTTCATAACGATAAAGTCTGGCTCAAAACCAACCAGTTCTGCGTCAGTTGGGCGAATAAACATGTTTTTAACGAAATGCGCCTGCCATGCCACTTCCGTGATAAAACGCACTTTTAAGCGAGTGTCCGCATTCGCGCCACAGAATGCATCAACGATAAACAAACGTTTACCTGATAGCTGCTCTGTCACTAAATGTTTTAATTCACTCCAAACTTCTTGGGTCATTGGTTTGTTGTCGTTTTTACCTTTGCCCTGATCAGCCCACCAGACAGTATCACGGGTGACATCATCACGCACAATGTACTTATCTTTTGGTGAACGACCAGTAAAAATACCGGTATCAACCGCAACAGCACCTAACGTGGTCACTGTGCCACGCTCATAGCCTTCTAATCCAGGTTTAGTTTCTTCCTTGAATAGCAGTTCATAACTAGGGTTATAGACAACTTCGGCTACATCATGAATGCCATATTGTTCGAGTTCCTTCGGGGTAATACTTTTAGCGCTCATTATTATTGCTCCTGGTAATCATAACTAATCTACAGATGATCATAATTCTTTACGACTAATTAACAGCGATAGCTATCAAAGAATTGAAAATGTATAATTTTTTTTAATTCATTATGAGACTTAGAGCACGTAATAAGCCTTTAAAATTATAAAAAAAGGGTGCAAAATTGCACCCTCGTCACATAATTAGGTTGCTAAATCGTATCAGTGAAGTTGCTGATTTTGCTCATTTTTCAACCCTTGAATATCGGATTCAATAAATACGTAGTGTGAGCCACAATATTCACACTCCATATCAATTTTTCCATCTTTTTGCAATATATCGATAACATCTTCTTCAGGTAAAGTCATTAATGTGCTTTCACAACGCTCCCGTGAGCAAGTGCAACGAAATTCAACGGATTGTGGGTCGTATAGCGTGACATCTTCTTCATGATATAAACGATGTAGCACCTCTTTGACATCCAGCTCACTCAACTCTTCGCCTTTAATGGTCGCGGTCAACTGCACTAAGTGATCAAAGATATCATGGCTACCTTCATCCGCAGCAGGGAGTACTTGCAGTAACATGCCGCCGGCAATCGCTTTACCTTGTGATTCACCAACGCGAATAAACAAGCGCGTTGGTAACTGTTCTGACTGCATAAAGTAAGCATCAATGCACTCTTCTAGCGTTTCACCTTCGATTGCAACAATCCCTTGATAACGCTCCCCTTGATTGGGTGTGATAGTAATGACCATATAGCCATTGCCAATCATCTGCTTTAGTGTGCTCCCAGCAACCACGGGACCATCAACACGCGCAACACCCCGCATTTGTTGTAAGTTATTGCCATTAATAACAGCCAAATTCACTGGGCCATCACCTTGGATTTGTACAGTAATATCACCGTCAAATTTCAATGTTGCGGTAAGCAGGCTGGTAGCAACAAGCAATTCACCTAATAGTCCTTTAACGGCATCTGGGTAGTCATGATTGTTCAGGATCTGCTGAAATGTCTCATCGACAGTGATCATCTCCCCACGTACAGCATGCTGTTCAAAAAGGAAACGGTGGAGTAGGTCTTGTTTAGCCATAATTTCTCTCTATTGCTTATGAGAGGCCTCGTTAAAAACCTCTCACCTTGATTAAAATGTTTTTAAATACGAATAACATCAACGGTTACACGTCATGGGAATTTGTCTGCTTAAATTTTAGCAGGGTTCGACGCTCTTTTTTATCGGGTCGCCGTTCTGGATGCGGCATCGTTAATGCGTTCATCTTCCGAGCTTGGGCCAATTTTTCACGCTGCTCTTGGCTCTCGGGGGTTTCACGATAAAGTAATTGGGCTTCTGGCGCGCCTCTGCGCTGACCACTCACTTCCAATACTTCGACAGTCCGTTCATCATTACCTTGCCTTAGCCTGATTAACGCATTCAGTTCAACAATTTTACCGGGCTTGGTCCTTTGCCCGTTGTAATGAACTTTTCCGCCATCAATCATATCGCGAGCTATCGAGCGTGTTTTGTAAAAACGCGCTGCCCATAACCATTTATCTAGGCGAACTTGTTCTGTAGGTGATTGTTTCATGATGTTATCCTCAGTGCCAATCTTTAAAATGAGGCCTCCATCATTTAGAAACTAACTTTGATTGGAGGGATTGTCTGCCTCAAAGCACTTATCATAATATCGTTTAATATTACGTAATCGCTTTTTATTATTCATGATACGGAATATGACTAAAGTACCATTTAATAACACGCCAATGCCGAGAAAGAGAGTGAATAAGGAACTGATCACATATTGCGACAATACCTTCTCATCCGGTTTGCTATGAAGGGTGATATGTAATGTCCCGTTCGCATCCGTCGACAAATCCGTGATAATACCTTCGACATCAAACGGGGTGTTGATAAGCAAGCCCGCTATCCGTTTAAGCTCCACCCAGCGTTGCAAAGGCGTCATATCGTTGAATGTGCTCCCCACGATAAAATCGACGAGCGCTTTATTTTCATCACTGATCAGTAGCACGCCACCCGGTGGAGGGCTATTCAGTTTTGCAGCCTCTTTTTCAACTTCGACTTTGATAAATTCATATGTGGTGACTTCAACTAGCTTTTCCAAGGCCTCGGCACTACCTGCGCGTAATAAAACATGAGCGCCACTTAATTTCCCTGTGGACGCTTTAACAACAAGTGTTCCCCAATCATCGGTGCTGCCTAAATTGGTTAGCGCACTTTTCAGCTTAGAGCAGGCATGTTCTTGGTAACATAACTCGTTGGTTTTCAATATAATTTCAGAGAAATCAAAAATAATATTCATCCCTGATTTCATAATATCACGCTGTAAGCGCGGGTTAACCCCAACACTGTTTTTTTCAGGGTGTAGCTGCTTTTGCACTGTATTAAGTAGCCTAATTGCGCGCTCTATCACTTCAGATTCCGGGTCTGGCGTCAAATTCATATTGTTCCAATACACACCTGAACAATCAAAAGGCGCAAACTGAGCATGATTCGTATCAGACAGATTAGGCGGCCGATAGCACATCCCAACCCCTTTCGCACTTAAGCTATCACCAACTTTTAATTTTCGCGTTTCCAGTTCAGCCACATTCATGACCTTGATCTTTTCAGCGCCCTCAAGCCATGCAAACCCGAGTTTGATGGGTAAGCACATGGATTGGTAGGAAAACATCAAAAATAAAACCAGTAAACCAGTTGCGAGTATCAGGAGATTTTTTTTATATCGCCGATAAGGGTAATAGCGCTCCTCTTCGTGCAATGATAGAAATTGCCCATGCCGCAAAACCTGCCCTGACGGGTACATGTCTATCTGAGTCGCTTTGTTTAACTCATGGTGGATATAAGGTTCCCAATGGGAAGGATAATAGAGATCGATCCCCCCTATAGAGACGGTCGATGATTGCCTTTTATCTAATTCCCCATACAGTTCCCACCGTTTCGGCTGCCCAAAAACGCACTGCACATCTTGTAATTTCTTAGGGAAGACACGTAAGCGAAAGAGAGCCAATAGGCCCGCAACAAAACAGAAAAAGGCTCCGACAAACCCCCATGACTGCAAAAAAGGAATGGCAATTAGTGCTAAATACCCAAGTAAAAAGCTCAAACAAATCAGTAAAGTGCCTAGCCAACCAGAGGAATGATTTAGCCGATGCTCCTCAATAGTTTCTTTGCGAACACGCAATACTTGAACATTAGGTTCTCCTCTTTCATGAATTGCCGCTTCAGGGGTAACAATTTCCTGAATATCATCAGAGGTCCACTCATAATTAAAATCTTTTAACGAGAAATTATTTAGAGAAATAATTAATGGTAGATGGTTAGTTTCAACTAACTCCATCACATTTTTTTGCTGTAAATAAGGTTCAAGCTGGTGGGGAAGTTTAACTTCAATGGTATCAATAAAATAACGCCAACTATTCGCTTGCTCTTGCCGCAAATTAAATCGAGTGACTGAATTACACACCGTTGCGATCACGGCATTTTTCTTCAATTGCCACGGTGTTTGCTCAGCGCTTTGGGAAGGAAAAGGGTTGGTACGTAAGTACTGAGAGATGATTTGATAGTCGTTATCTATCATCTTCCGGTAAGATGGCTCAGCTTGAGAAGGGATCTGATAGACACCAGAATTCCGCCCCCGCCTGAAATACAGAAAGGAAGCCATTATAGTTAGGCTAATTATAAAAATAGCCATTATAATGACGTAAGTAAGCATTTTTTCCCCAGTGAAATAATATCAAGAAAAGCATAGCAATCACGGCGCTATCGCTATATAAGCCAATTCCTATTCTATTTTTAGTTTTTATGTTAATTTACAATATGTTGTAATTAAAAAATTTTATTTATTAATCTGTGCTCTTTTTATACACTTCATATATACATAAAATAATTCAAGTTGTATGTTTGTATACATGCTAAGTACGCCATTTTAATATAAAAACCTAAGAGACGAAGCACTGTACCTTATTATCATACCTCTCACACAACTAGAAGTGCGATAGGTATACTAACAGCATTTTATCAACCCGATAATCTCTATCAATTTTTTTTGATATGGGTCATAGTTAACAACAGTGTAATAGCGACATTGTAGCGTCGCTGATATTTTTATTCACTCACCCTATTCGGGAATTGTTATGACTGAGCTTAAAAAGCCAAAAATCTTGAATATTCAGGATGTTGCTCATTCCAAGTTATTCAGTATCCAATCTGTTGACCTCGAGTTTAGCAACGGCGAAAAACGCATTTATGAAAGGATGCGTCCAGGGAAACGTGAGGCCGTACTCATTGTTCCTATCATCAATGATAGTTTGATCCTAATCCGTGAATATGCTGTCGGTATTGAAGATTACGAATTAGGGTTCCCTAAAGGCGCTATCGATCCCGGTGAAACCCCAATAGAAGCAGCACAACGCGAGTTAAAAGAAGAAATCGGTTTTGGTGCCAATCACATCACACAAGTGGCGAAACTCACCATGTCACCCTCTTACTTCTCTAGTAAGATGAATATTCTCATCGCAAGCGACCTCTACCATGAAAAGCTAGAAGGGGATGAACCAGAGCCTTTACAACAGGTTAGATGGCCAATTGCACGCATGATGGAGTTACTTGAACACCCTGATTTCAATGAAGCGCGTAATATCAGTGCCTTATTCTATCTTGAGCGTTATTTAAAAAAATACAATTAGCGCCATTTTTCCAAATAGATCGCCAATTAATTTTTGCGTTAAAAATAAATAGGAAAATCAATACAACGATTTTCCTATTTAACATTTACTCTCTTGTTAGCTCCCCTTTGAACAGGGAGCCAAACACATTAGAACAGTTCTTGGCTCTCGCCGCCCTCTTCAAAGATAGTCGTTCCAACCTCTTGAATAGCATGCTCTTTAGGCTCAGTACCCTCAATAAAATACTCTTTACGAGAATTGCCTAGCTTACCCGTCCGACTATCAATAGAAACAGCAATGATCCCTTTCGGTGGCTTCATCATCGTAACCGGTACACCTTCTAAGATTGACTTCATAAAGTCATCCCATATTGGTTGAGCGCTTTTCGCCCCCGCTTCACCACCGCTGATTGCTGTGCGCCCTAAGGTACGCCTATTATCATCAAAACCAATCCAAGCCGAGGCGACAACATCAGGGCCGTAACCGGAGAACCAAGCATCTTTCGAGCTATTCGTTGTGCCTGTTTTACCACCAATATCACGGCGACCACCTAGATCTCTCGCTGCACGCCAGCCAGTACCTAACCAGCCTGGTTCACCATAGATATTCGTCATCATTGCATCCCTAATTAAGAACGCTAAAGGTGTGCTGATAACATGAGGCGCATACATATCTTGAGGTGTCGCTTCTTTTGGTGCCGCAGATGTCACTTCCATCGTTGGCTCTTGCTCCGTTGGTTTATCATCTGATTGAGTAATTTCTTCTGTCGACTCGTCATCAACGCCTTTAAGGGCGATCGTACGCTCCGTATTTCCATAAATCACTGGAATATCAGTACAATCAGGGCAAGCTATTCTTGGATTAGCTTCAAAAAGCACCTCACCCTCTGCATTCTCAATTTTTTGGATATAGTAAGGGTCAATCAGATAACCACCATTCACCATCACCGCATAGCCTCGCACCATCTGCATTGGCGTAAATGATGGCGCACCGAGCGCTAAGGCTTCAGTTCGATTGATATTTTCCGCAGGGAAGCCAAAACGTGTGAGGTAATCGGCTGCATAGTCAACCCCCATCGCTCTCATGGCGCGTACCATAACCACGTTCTTTGATTCACCTAACCCTTGTCTTAAGCGGATAGGGCCTGCATAACGAGGCGGTGAGTTTTTCGGCCGCCAATCTGACCCTGCTCCCGCATCCCAACGACTGATAGGAACATCATTTAACAGTGATGCCAGCGTCAAGCCTTTATCCATCGCTGCTGTATACAAGAAAGGTTTGATATTCGAGCCAACTTGGCGTAATGACTGAGTGACGCGGTTAAACTCACTCATATTAAAGTCAAAGCCACCCACTAAGGCGATAATCGCACCATTATTTGGGTTCAATGCCACAAAAGCCCCGTTAACTTCAGGAACCTGTCCCAGCCACCAAATATCTTTTACTTTGCGGATCCAAACTTGCTCACCTGCTTTCATCACCGCATTCACTTTACTTGGCGTGGCACCTTGCTGGGTATCGGAAATGAATTTACGCGCCCAACGCACACCCGCTAAAGTGATTTTCTCTGTTGAGCCATCGGCCAATTGCACCGTCGCTTCGCTGTCCGTTGAGGAAAGGACAACAGCAGGTAATAATGGCCCATAAACAGGGGATTTTTTAAGTTTTTCGATAATTTTTTCTGTCGTCCAGGCAGGCTCTCCTGCTGTCCACAACACGTCTGCTGGCCCGCGATAACCATGACGGACATCATAATCAATTAAATTATTGCGTACCGCATCAGTGGCTGCGAGTTGGTCTTTGCGAATAACCGTTGTGTAGACTTTGTAACCGTCAGTATAAGCATCTTCACCATGTTGCTCATACAATGTTTGGCGTGCCATTTCGGCGAGGTAAGGTGCTGAGAAATCAATTTTCGGTGCGTGATAAGACGCTTCAATTCGCTCATTTTTTGCCTGTTCATATTCTGCTTGGGTGATGTATTTTTCTTCTAGCATACGCCCAAGCACCACATTACGACGGCTAATCGCTTTTTCATAAGAGAATAAAGGATTTGATGTCGAAGGTGCTTTTGGTAAACCCGCGATCATCGCCATTTCACTGAGCGTTAATTCATTGACCGTTTTACCAAAATACACATACGCGGCTGCGCCAACCCCATATGCACGGTTACCAAGGTAAATTTTATTGAGATACAGTTCCATGATCTCATTTTTGGTGAATAACTGCTCAATTCTCACCGCAAGAAAGACCTCTTTTACCTTACGCATTATGGTTCTTTCTGGGCTTAAGTAAAAGTTTCTGGCTAATTGCTGGGTGATTGTACTCGCCCCTTGGGAAGCACGACCCGAAGATGCCATTACCGTAACGGCACGGAAAATACCCACAGGGTCGATACCATGATGCTCATAAAAACGGCTATCTTCCGTTGCAATAAAGGCCTTGATCATCAGGGGTGGGATATCAGCTAATGGCAGCGGAATACGGCGTTTTTCACCATATTGTGCAATTAATTCACCATCAGCACTGAAGATTTGCATCGGCGTTTGTAGGCGGATGTCTTTCATTGTTGCGACGTCAGGTAACTCATTTTCGACATATTTGTACATGCCAAAAATCGAGGCGGTTCCCAAAAAAATGCAACAAATAACAATAATAAAAAAATATTTTACGAACTTCACCGGATAATTCCCATACTCAACAGACAGGAGGGTTTAGATATAGCTGGCGCGTAGTATAAAGCTTATACAGCTCAATAGAAATCGTAATTTATTTGTTGATGATAAGGAAATTATCTATGTATTCACAAAAATGGAACATCGGAATAGACCTTTGCCAAGCCTCAATTCAACTTGTTGCCACAAAACAAAACCGCAAACGGCGGTACTTATGCGAGTGTTGGCAACATAATATTCCAAACGAAATCACCAGCCAATCTGAACATGATAGATACGAGATGCTACTGAAAATTTTAATACAATGGCGTCGGAAATTACCTAAAAATTGTCAGGTCTCAATGGCATTTTCTGCTCTGAGAACATTAAAACAGCAAGTGACTTTACCTGAACAAGTGACTTTAAAGCAACCTGAGCTAGGTTGGTACTTACAAAGCTGCGCCGAAAAATTGTTTCCACTAAGTTCAGAAGATTTGGTGATCGATTATCGTGTGATAGACAATCGAGCCTACCTAAACGGGGTACGTAAGTCAGAGATCGTGTTTTGGCAAAATTTATTACATGACAGTGGCTTCTTGCTAACCGCAATTGATGTCGCCCCTTGTGTCTTACGTTACATTGCACGCTATGCTGGGTTACCCGATGAGAGTTGGCTAATACATTATCGCCAAGGGGAGTGGCTATGGACTGGCCCCGTCAGTCAACCTGCAACTTATAATCAAATCCAAGAAAATGACATCACCACACTTCCACAAATTATCGCTCTACTCAATGAAAACAATGGACCACTAAAATTGCCTCTCTATTATATCGGCGATCACCATAAGTCTCAGGCAGTACATTCATGGAGCCTATTGCAAGCCTTTCATAACCATACCGTTAGGCTCCCTCACCAACTCGGTGATTTTGTGGTTGCAACAGGTTTAGCGTTACGCGATAAGGATCGTGACCATGTATCAAGTTAATTTTTTACCTTGGCGGCAACAGCGTATTACTCGCAATAAACGGCGGTGTTTCGCGCTATTTATTCTGCAAAGTTGTCTAGTCGCGATCGTGGTTATCTACAGTTCTTCACAACAGCAGTTCGAACAAACACAGTGGCAGATCACCAAAATGCAACTCGAACAACATGTCGCGCAAAAGCAGCAACAGATAAAGGTGATTAACGAAAAACAAGCCAAGCTCGCTGAATGGCAAACGCACCGACAACACCTTAATCGGCAAGCACAAAGTAACCGAACTCGGTTAAATCTTCTTTATAAGCTACCTGAACTTACACCGCAAAAAAGCTGGCTCGCGAAGGTCTCACTCACTGGTAATAACCTAGAAATAGCTGCTGTTAGCTATGATTTTCACGATATTAGCCAATTGATCACTCGCTTAGAAAGCAACCCGTTATTGCATCAAGTACAACTCATAAAAATGGGGAAAACTCGTCAGGTTAACTACTTGCATGTAAGTGCACACTATCAGGAGGAGACGAATGAATGATAATGCCTCTGGGTTTTGGTATCGCCCTTTTTGGCAACAAACTATTCCTCTTTGGGTTGCTACGATTGCTATCTTACTGGCTTACACCTTTTTTTATTGGCAGGAAGTGGAGTCTCAACTGACTGAACTTAAAAATAAAACTCAGCATATCGCCTCTCAATCACAACAATATACGCAGGCACTAACACAACTTCCTTCACTCCATCAACTTGAGCAACAAATGGTGGCTCTGGAGCAAGAATTAACATTATCAAAACAAAACGCAACACAATTTGTGGCTCATATACAACACATGGTTACCCAAACAAAGGTCGTACTTAACCGTTTACAACCCTCGGCGGCTGTAGCGGCCAATGAGCAGCGTTATCAGGTTGAAGTTCAAGGTGATTACCCGCAAATTTACCGCTTCATCCATGCCATTATCACGCCCGCATCATACCAAACAGGTCTCATTTCTGAGGTACGTTTTTCGCCTCGCAATGGCGAGTTAACAGCCACATTCACCCTCTCATTTATCAAGGATGATATTAATGAACAATAAACTGTTTTTAGCTGTAATCATTGTTTTTACTATTCCCTTAAACGTGATCGCTCAAGAGATGCGCGACCCCTTCATCCCTCTGCCTTTAGATGAAACTCACCAAAAGCTCGCCTCTCCCTCACCAACTCCCTCTCATCAACCCGTCGAGAATCCATTCATCGAAAAAATCTTTAAACTCACATCCATAAGTGCAACAGATGCCCTCGAACAGTTAAAACACCCTGAAAATGCTTTATTATCGAGCCAAGCTACCGCCATCAGCCACTTTGCAACAAATAGTTTAGTGATAAAAGAGACAAAAACCCGCTTACAACTGATTGAAGAGTGGTTAAAGCAACTTGATGTTCCTAAACAGCAAGTCCAAATTACCGCACACATTATCAGCAGCAGCCGGACAGCCCTGCAAGAGTTAGGCTTGGAGTGGGGAATGTTATCGGGTAGCCCCAATAATAGCCGCTACCAGCGTTATAACCGCTATGACTCTTCATCAGGTCAGTTTAATTTACTTCGGCTGGGCGAAGGGCTGTTAGAACTTAAACTTAATGCTTTAGAAAAAGAAAATTTGCTCTCTATTATCGCAAGCCCTCGTTTGATGGCTTCACACAAACACCCCGCCAGTATTCAGCAAGGGTCTGAAATCCCCTATGTCACTAGCACAGAAAAGAAAACACACGTTCAGTTTAAAGATGCGGTATTAGGAATGGAGGTCACGCCAACTCTCTCACGCGGAGATCACGTTGAGCTACTACTGAAAATCAGTCATAACTCCCCTGATAAAGCGATTACCACCAGTGATGAACACTATTTAGCGATCAATAAGCAAGAAATCGCTACCTCTGTCACGATACGCAACAATGAAACATTGATACTCGGCGGCATTTTTCAACAGAAGCAAGAAAAAACAGAAACAGGCCTACCTTTTCTTTCCAACATTCCCCTTTTGGGAAAGTTATTTACCAATACAGGTGAACATATTGACCGTAGAGTTCTTGTGGTTTTTATCACACCAAAGCTGATCAATATTTAGATAAAAAAATAATATTGATACTTCAAGTAGTTGAATGAATATAAAGGAAATGTGAGCAGAGAAAATTATTTTTTATGCCATAAACTTACCGGATAAATTTGACGCTGACGTCGTTTTAGCATACAAGGTTACCCATTGAGTGTTCTAACTATCAGTAGATTAAAGAACAAGCTATCAGCCGCTTATAAAATAGCCGCAATCAATTTGCTCTATAAATTAACACGTTCCTCTGCTTTTATATGCAGTGGCAATACTGTTAAAACTCATGTTGAACAAAACGTTAGGCAAAATAGACGGCATAATAAAAGAAACCAGTAACACAAATGTGGCACTTTGTTCGCTCAGTGCCACATTTATATAGTTGCAATTCAGGTTGATGTATTGAGATAATTTTCTTATCTGATCTCACTTATCACTCATGAGGTTTCAGTTTAGGTCCCGTCGCTAATTCGATTGGCGGGGCGGGTTATCATTAACGAATAATCGTAGTAATACCAAAAAACATGGCAGAGAAACGCAATATCTTTCTGGTTGGACCGATGGGTGCCGGCAAAAGCACTATTGGTCGTCAATTGGCTCAACAGCTTAATATGGAGTTTTTCGACTCTGATCACGAGATTGAAAAACGTACAGGTGCAGATGTAGGCTGGGTCTTTGACCTAGAAGGCGAGGAAGGCTTCCGCGAGCGCGAAGAAAAAATCATCAATGAGCTTACCGAAAAACAAGGCATCGTACTGGCAACGGGTGGCGGTTCAGTAAAATCGAAAGAAACTCGCAATCGCCTATCTGCTCGTGGTGTTGTTGTGTATCTCGAAACCACTATCGAGAAACAGTTGTCTCGAACTCAACGTGATAAAAAACGGCCACTATTACAAGTGGATGAACCGGCTCGTGAAGTTCTTGAAAAATTGGCATCTGAACGCAACCCGATGTATGAAGAAATTGCTGATATCACCATTCATACTGATGAGCAAAGTGCCAAAGTTGTCGCAAGCCAAATCATTGAGCTGTTAGAAAAAAACTAACTTAACATTACTCATGGCAACAAGGTAAAGCAAGATGGAAAAAGTCACTGTTACTCTGGATGAACGCAGTTATCCAATCACAATTGCTCCGGGTCTTTATAACCAACCAGATGCTTTTTGGCCACTCAAAGCGGGTCAACGAGCTATGTTGGTGACCAACGAGACACTTGCGCCTATCTATCTTGAGAAAGTGACGCGTGCTCTTGAAGCAGCAGGGGTAACAGTAGATTCAATCATTTTACCGGATGGGGAACAGTATAAATCCTTGTTCATTATGAACGATGTTTTCACTGCCTTACTCGAAAAACGCCATAATCGCGATACCACCCTCATAGCACTTGGTGGGGGTGTTATCGGTGACCTAACAGGTTTCGCCGCAGCAAGTTATCAACGTGGGGTTCGTTTTATCCAAGTACCAACCACCTTGTTATCACAAGTAGATTCATCCGTAGGCGGCAAAACCGCGGTAAACCATCCATTAGGCAAAAATATGATCGGGGCATTTTATCAGCCCGCCTCTGTCATCATCGACCTTGATTGCTTAAAAACGTTACCGAAAAGAGAGCTTTCATCTGGTCTTGCTGAAGTCATCAAGTATGGCATCATCCTTGATGGTGAGTTTTTCAGCTGGCTAGAAGCGAATATCGACGCTCTAATGGCTCTTGATAATCAAGCCATGGCTTACTGCATCCGTCGCTGCTGTGAATTAAAAGCACAGGTCGTCGCGGCTGATGAGAAAGAGACTAGCGGCTTAAGGGCGCTACTTAACCTTGGCCATACTTTTGGTCATGCTATTGAAGCCCATATGGGCTATGGCGTTTGGCTGCACGGTGAAGCCGTTGCAGCAGGTATGGTGATGGCGGCTAAAACGGCAGAACGCATAGGCACATTCACCGCACACCAAACTCAGCGAATTATCGCCTTGTTAGAACGCGCTGAGCTACCTGTGACGGGTCCTGAGCAAATGAAACCGGATGACTATTTACCTCATATGATGCGGGATAAAAAGGTCATGGGCGGGAAACTCCATCTTATCTTACCTACCACAATCGGCCATGCAGAAATGCGCTCAGATATTGAAACACAAACAGTACGAGATGCGATATCGTCCTGTTTACCCGAAACCTAAGCCATCTTGTGTGATTATCAGCCAGAAACAGATAAAACCATCCAGATAATTTGAGGTTTTAAAATGTTTCTGGCAGATATGTCTTAAAATCGTTAAATTATAAGCTATGCCTAAAGTTTCAGGTTACAACACACTCTCAAACACTTAGACTTTTAGACATGCAATATCATATGTCGTATTAATCATATGAAGACGATATGACAAGTATAAGACTATCCTTTGCAACATCGCGGGTATACACTATTTACTCGTGAAGAGGCCGTAATGAAAAGAGAAATTTTATCTCGATTACAAGGTGATATTTATTCGGGAGGGCAAAATGGACGAATTTAAACCAGATAATCAGCCTAATACACAAAATGATCTACGGCCAGATACATCCGACCGACCGGCAGGTCGTAGCCGTCCATCATCAACAGCAAAACCTAAACTCACGATATCTCGCCAACATATTATGATTGGTGTAGGTGTTTTGGTGCTGTTATTACTGATTATCGCCATTAGCTCAGCCTTAAAAGCTCCAACAGAGCATGAAAAGCAGCAAACTGATACAACGGCAAACGAGCGTAATATCGATTTGTCTAGCTCTTCATCGCTTAGCAATAATCAAAGCCCATCAGGCCAGGCACAAGAGATAAACGTACCGCCTGTGAACCCAGTACCTACCCAAGGTACTCAACAGCAACAAACAAATAATTATGGTGAACGGATTGAAATCCCGGGTGATGTTGTCGATGCTCTAAACCAAGGTCAATCACTCAACCAAGGCACGGCGAATACGCCGGCACAAAATATTGCACCGCCTCCTGTGACACAAACGCCACCGGCTCAAAAGCCACAAACGGTGCCTGCAAAACCAGAGAGGACGCAAACAAAGCCTGTTGAAACTAAACAACCGGCTCAACCTAAGCAGCCAGCAAAAACAACCACGGCGAACCAAAATCAAAGTGGTAACTTAATGTCAGCGCCTGCGAGTAACTACACATTACAATTAAGCAGTGCAAGCCGTTCTGATACACTAGAAGCTTTCGCTAAACAACATAAACTCAATAACTATAAAGTTTATAAAACAATCCGTAATGGGCAAACTTGGTATGTTCTGATCCACGGCAACTATCGCTCCGTCAATGAAGCTAAAAGCGCTATTGCGACTTTACCAGCCGAAATTCAAGCGAAAAAACCATGGGTTAGAAATATGAAGCAAGTTCAACAGGATCAGAAATAACAACGTTTTATAGCGGGCGCATTATGCTGTCCTGACAGAGTACCCAATACTACTCTAAACGTTTGTAACAATAAGACGGCATGAAAAAAACACGCGCTTTTTTGAAATGGGCCGGCGGCAAATACCCTCTAGTGGAAGATATCAAAAAACATCTTCCACAGGGTGATTGCTTGATCGAGCCCTTTGTAGGAGCAGGTTCTGTTTTCCTAAATACCAGCTACGATGCTTATGTCCTAGCTGATATCAACAGCGACCTCATTAACCTCTACAATACCGTAAAATACCGTACAGACTCTTTCATCGGAGAAGTACGCGAGATCTTTACGCCTGAATTTAATACCGCCGAGCAGTATTACATTAAACGTCAAGAATTTAACCAATCTACAGACCCTATCAAACGTAGCGTATTATTTTTATATCTAAATCGCCACTGCTACAACGGGCTATGTCGTTATAATTCACGCGGCGAATTTAATGTGCCTTTTGGTCGTTATAAAAAGCCCTACTTTCCAGAAGAAGAACTACTGTGGTTTGCCGATAAAGCGCAAAAAGCGACCTTTGTGACCCAAGATTATGAAAGTACGCTGCTATCTGCGGAATCAGGCTCGGTCGTTTATTGTGACCCTCCGTATGCTCCGCTTTCCGAAACAGCGAACTTTACGGCCTATCACACCAATGCCTTTAGCGCTCAAGAACAACAAAATCTTGCGCGATTAGCCCATTATTTGTCTTCAGATCGCAAAATTCCGGTTCTGATTTCAAATCATGACACGCCAGCAACAAGAGAGTGGTATCATCAAGCTAAATTACACATTGTCAAAGTGCGTCGAACAATCAGTCGAAACATACTTAATCGCGCGAAAGTCAATGAGTTGTTGGCACTATATAACGGGGAGCCTGCGCTAAAACTCCCCAAAAACGCTGATAAGAAAAACATCAAGCGCCTCTCGTCTGGCGTGGAATGACTCTCAGGTGACGTTTAAATAATCGGAGACAATAATGAAAGATTTTCTCATTGCCCCATCTATTTTATCTGCAGATTTTGCCCGTTTAGGCGAAGATACCGCAAAAGTACTAGCCGCTGGCGCGGATATCGTGCATTTTGACGTTATGGACAACCACTATGTTCCTAACCTCACGTTCGGTGCACCGATTTGTAAAGCCCTACGCGACTACGGAATTACTGCGCCAATCGATGTCCACTTGATGGTTAAACCTGTCGACAGAATTATCCCTGACTTTGCAAAAGCAGGCGCAAATCATATCAGCTTCCACGTTGAAGCCAGCGAACATGTCGATAGAACACTACAGTTAATCAAAGAACATGGCTGTACTGCTGGCCTCGTTTTCAACCCAGCAACACCATTGAGCCACCTAGAGTATGTGATGGATAAAGTCGATATGATCCTACTCATGTCGGTAAACCCAGGCTTTGGTGGTCAATCCTTTATTCCACATACGCTGACTAAATTGCGCCAAGTCCGTAAAATGATCGATGAAAGTGGCTATGATATTCGTTTAGAAATCGATGGCGGTGTTAAAGTTGATAATATTGCCGAAATTGCCGCTGCTGGTGCCGACACCTTTGTTGCAGGATCTGCAATTTTTGGTCAGCCTGATTACAAAACCGTCATTGATCAAATGCGTAAGGAATTACAAAAGGTATCTCAATGACACAACCGAGTTTAGAAAACATCAAAGCAATTGCCTTTGATTTAGATGGTACTCTCGTTGACAGTGCCGGTGGATTAGCTGAAGCGCTAGATAACGCATTAAAAGAACAAGGTTTTCCACCAGCAGGGAAAGAGCGTGTTTCAATTTGGGTAGGTAACGGTGCCGATGTCATGATTGAACGCGCATTAACATGGGCGGGAGCAACCATCACTCCCGAGCTTCACCAAGCGACCCGTGACAGTTTTGATAAATTCTATGCCACCGCTGTGACAACGGGCAGCGAACTATTTCCAGAAGTCAAAGAGACGTTAGAAAAGCTCGCATTCCATAACATCCCTATGGCCATAGTGACCAATAAACCCACACCTTTTATCGCGCCATTACTGAAAAAATTAGCCATTGATCGCTATTTTTCGTTAGTGCTTGGCGGCGATGATGTGAAAGAGAAAAAGCCACACCCAGCGCCACTGTATCTCACCATGGGCAAGCTTGGTTTACGTAAAGAGGAATTGCTTTTTGTCGGTGATTCCCGTAATGATATTATTGCGGCAAAAAGCGCACAATGCCCTAGCGTTGGCCTAACTTACGGTTATAACTATGGTGAATCAATCGCTCTGAGTGAGCCTGACTGTGTATTAACACACTTTTCAGATATCCTGCCTACCATCGGTTTATCTGACACAAAATAATTAAAGGATATAAAAAGAAATGAGTGAACCCACTGAAAAACAAAAGCAAACCCAAAAACCTATCGTATTCAGCGGCGCGCAGCCTTCCGGTGAATTGACCATCGGTAACTACATGGGTGCGCTACGTCAGTGGGTACAAATGCAAGATGATTACGACTGCATCTATTGTATCGTTGACCAACATGCGATCACTGTACGTCAAGACCCTGACGAGCTACGCAAAAGAACCCTCGATACCTTAGCACTCTACCTCGCTTGTGGCATTGACCCGAGTAAAAGCACTATTTTTGTTCAATCCCATGTGCCGCAACATGCGCAACTTAGCTGGGCGCTAAACTGTTACACTTACTTCGGCGAACTAAGCCGTATGACACAATTTAAAGATAAATCAGCGCGTCATGCAGAAAACATTAACGCTGGTTTATTTGATTATCCTGTATTAATGGCTGCCGATATTTTACTTTATCAAACTAACCAAGTTCCTGTTGGTATCGACCAAAAACAGCATCTTGAGTTAAGCCGTGATATTGCACAGCGTTTTAACGCGATTTATGGCGATATCTTTACCGTGCCAGATCCTTTTATTCCGACTGGAGGTGGCGCTCGTGTCATGGCTTTGCAAGATCCAATGAAGAAAATGTCTAAGTCTGATGATAACCGCAATAACGTTATCGCCCTGCTTGAAGATCCAAAATCAGCAGCGAAAAAAATCAAACGTGCGGTCACTGACTCAGAAGAGCCGCCTCGTGTTCGTTATGACATCGAAAACAAACCAGGTGTTTCAAACCTGCTAGATATTTTATCTGGCGTAACGGGTAAAAAGATTGCCGAGCTTGAAGCCGAATTTGAAGGTCAAATGTACGGTCATCTTAAAGGGGCAGTGGCAGATGCCGTCTCTGGCATGTTGGCTACACTCCAAGAGCGTTATCATCAATTCCGTAATGACGAAGCGCTGCTCAACAAAATTATGGATGAAGGCGCAACCAAAGCGGCTGCACGCGCGCAAGAAACCGTTGATAAAGTTTATGAAGCCATTGGTTTTGTAAAACGCCCTCAGCTGTAATTCATACACGCCCTTATCTCTTCTAAAAGGTAAGGGCTTTTAATTTAAAAACTCACCTTTCTCTTCACCTTCAATTATTTTCAACAACCTCATCGATTTATCTCTCTGGTGTCTCTGTGCTTTTCTCAGTCAAATAGCTCACTCATTGATATGTAATAACGTTAAGGTGAATCTATGTTATTCAAAAATAAATATGCTTTTGTTCAAGGTGGATCAAGAGGTATCGGTGCTGCTATCGTCAAACAATTTGCTCAAGCTGGGGCCAGTGTCGCTTTTACCTACGCCTCTTCTGACGATAAAGCTAAAGCTTTAGTGGCTGAAATTGAGCAATTTTCAGGTAACGTATTGGCAATCAAAGCAAATAGCGCTGATGAAAATGAAATAAAAGCCGCCATCACACAAGCCGCCAATACATTTGGTAGCCTTGATATCTTAGTTAACAATGTTGGTACTTTAGAGCTAGGAACATTAGATACCCTATCATTAGAAGCGTTCGATCGCTCCTATCACCTCAATGTTCGCAGCCTATTTATTGCCAGCCAAGCTGCATTAGAAGTGATGAATAATAATGGGCGCATTATTCATATTGGTAGCATTAACGCACAAAGAGTACCATTTGAAGGCGGTAGTGCTTATGCGATGAGCAAAGCCGCTATCGTAGGGCTTACTAAAGGGATGGCTCGTGATGTCGCTAGCCGAGGCATTACTGTGAATAATATCCAGCCCGGTCCTGTCAACACGGACATGAATCCTGAACAAGGTGAGTTTGCAGAGAGTTTAAAACAGATCATGGCATTAAAACGTTATGCCAGCGCCGATGAAATAGCCAGTTTTGTCGTTTATTTAGCCAGCCCTGCCGCTGCTTATATCACAGGTGCAAGCTTAAATATTGATGGTGGATTTAGCATCTAATTATCTTAATAGCATAAAAAAACGGGAGGCATCTCCCGTTTTTTCACTTAATGAAATTTATTGAAAATCCATATCGGTATAAAGCTTCGTTGCTTTTACACTTTCAATATTTTTCGCGCCACCCAACATCATATTAATGGATAATTCTTTATTCAGTTGCTGAATAACGGAATTCACCCCTTCCGCGCCCCCTAAATTTAATCCATATAAAATTGGACGACCCACCGCGACAACATCAGCACCACTTGCTAGCGCTTTAAACACATGGGAGCCACGGCGAACACCACTATCAAAAACAATAGGAACACGTTTGTTGACCACTTTTGCAATGGAAGGCAAAACATCAAAAGAAGCTGGGCCGCTATCTAATTGTCGCCCACCATGGTTAGATACCCAAATTGCATCTGCACCAGCCTTGATCACTCTATCTGCATCTTCAGGTGATTGGATCCCTTTCACTATCACAGGCAAACCCGATAGTTTTTTCACGTAAGCAATATCTGCTGGGGTAAAGGCTTGTTTAGCTTGAGCATAAATTTCGCTGATCCCTGCCCCTTTACCTGTTTTAGAGCCATCATCATTTTGTTTAGCGAACAGTTCTAAATTGGCAAAACCAAGTGGGAATTGGAAGTTATTGCGAATATCATCTTCGCGATAGCCACCAACAGGCGAATCCACCGTTAAAATAATCGCTTTAGCACCACTCTCTTTAGCTCGTTTCAAGGTAAACTCATTGAAAGCATTATTCTTGCTCATATAAAGTTGGAAGAAGAATGGGCTTTCCCCTGAAACTTCGGCGACTTCTTCAATAGTCTTGTTACCATAAGTACTTAATGAAAAAATTGAGCCAGCTTTCGCCATCCCTTTGGCTGTCGCAATTTCACCGTCTTGATGGGCCAAACCTTGAGCTGCCATTGGGGCTTGAATAATTGGCGTTTTTAAATCAATCCCTAAAAATTGGGTTGATAAGTCAATATCTTTAATTTCAATCCCCTGCATTACCCGCGGCATAATGTATTTTCTATCAAAGCTACGCGTATTTTTATCTAAGTTCAGCTCATCTTCGGCCCCACCTCGAATATAGCCAAAAGCCCCTTTTTCCATGTTTTTCGCAACTTGGTCTTCTAGCTCATCTAAATTGATAATTTTAATCGGTCCTTCTTTGGTACTCGCTTGATAATCCGCGGCTTGTGCAGCCCCAACGGATAAGGTCAAAGCCAGTATCGCCGATGACATCACCGCGATGGGCTGTTTTTTTGCTCTGTGTAACATACTCCACCTCCTCAACTTATTGTTTGATAGCTTCCGCTTGTATTTTTATCACTACCTCTTTTGCCATTCCCTCTTTTGCAAGGAAATCCACCCCCCATTTTGTACGGTCAATGGTCGTTTCAAAGTCACCACCACAAACATCCGCTTTAAAAATAGGACTGAAATAACAGCCGAATTTCGTTGTTTTCAACTGAACGGGATGAGACTGTCCTTTCATGGTTAAAATGCCATCAATAGAAACAGGTTTATTATCCGCAAAGTTCCATTTAGTTGATTTAAATTCGATGGTTGGGTATTTCGCTACATCTAACATATCGGCGCTCTTAATATGGTTATCAAACGCTGTTAGACCGGTATTTAATGTCTCCGCTGGGATTTTGACATTAATGCTTCCCTTGTTTTTTTCTGGGGAATAGCTCATATCACCACGAATGTTGTAGAAACCACCGCTATTGGTCGATGTATTAAAGTGATCAATATAGAAAACCGCTTTAGTATGGGTTGGATCTAACTGATAATTTGCGGCTTGAGCAGTACCGGCTACCAATAGTGAAGCCAATAATGGCAATACAATCTTTTTCATGGAATACATCCTAATTATTTGTTTTATCTAAATTAATACAGATAGGTAGCCTCTACTTTTAGTAAAGGCTACGGATAATTCGAGTTAAAAATGAGGCTTAGCGTTCTGAATCTAATTGCTCATTGTTTTTCAAAACATCTTGAGCTTTCATATAGCTTTCAATGAGCAGTTGATATGCAGGGAAAATTTGCGTGTAAGCTTGTGCCCATTCTGCCGCATCTTCACGATTCCACGTTTTCTGAATTTCAGACGCGACCGCGGCTGTATCCATTGGTACCACACCAGCTTGGACCATGCGTGCTAAGGTGATTTCTTGTGCCATTTTGCTATAAGTACCAGATGCATCAATGACGACAAAAACTTGGTAACCGTCAGCTACCGCACTAATAGCAGGGAAAGCCATGCAAACACTGGTTATCGTGCCCGCGATAATCAGTTGTTTTTTACCCGTTGCTTTAACTGCTTCAACAAATTCAGGGTTATCCCATGCGTTGATTTCACCGCGACGTGCAATATATTGTGCATGTGGCGCATTTTGGTGAATTTCAGGGATCAGAGGGCCATTCGGGCCTTGTGGTACAGATGCTGTTGTGATGACAGGCATTTTTGCCAATGAAGCTATTTTTGCGAGAACAGCAGCACGTGCTCGCAGCTCTGTCATTGGCATATCACCGACAGTTTGGAACAAGCCGCTTTGATGGTCTATCAATAACATCACTGCATCATCTGGATTAATAACAGGACGCTGTCCATTGAAGTTTGCCGGATTACTCATAATGAAACCTCTCAATCAATAAAATAATGAAATGCTTTTAAACGAGAAATAGAACAATCGTTGCCCCGCTCTCTTGTTATTTACATTAATTCATCGATTTTTTGTTGAGTAGTCCGGTTTTTAGTAAACACTGTTCTAAAAATAGGATAATGGAAACCAGAACTATTGTTCTAATAATGAAACAATGAAACCTATTTTTACCACTACTGATAACGAAATCGTGCCCCTATGATAAATACATCAGAATCTATTTTAGGAGCATAACCATGAAAAAGATCATTGGTATTTATAACGCACCTCGCAGTCATTGGGTTGGAGATGGCTTCCCTGTTCGCTCATTATTTAGCTATAACAACCACGGGAAATATCTCAACCCATTTCTTTTACTTGATAGAGCGGGGCCTTTTACCTTCCCAAGCTCAGATGCTGAGAACCGTGGTGTTGGAGAGCATCCGCACAAAGGGTTCGAAACAGTAACTATCGTCTATGATGGTGAGGTTGCACATCATGATTCTACAGGTGAAGGGGGCGTGATTGGTCCAGGAGATGTTCAGTGGATGACTGCGGCATCCGGTATTTTACATCAAGAATACCAATCCGATGATTTTATGAAAAATGGCGGCACCTTAGATATGGTGCAACTGTGGGTCAACTTACCGGCTAAAGATAAATTGGCGTCTCCGGGATACCAACTGCTAAAAAGTAGCCATATTCCGAATATTGCTTTACCTAATGATGCAGGCTATTTACGCGTCATTGCAGGTAACTATCTAGGAAATAATGGTGCTGCACGTACATTTACCCCTTTAGATGTTTGGGATCTCAAACTGAAAAAAGGTAAAACAGTAGGGTTACAAACTAAAGCCGGCCGTAATGTTGGTTTAGTGATGTTACATGGCTCGTTAATTGTTGATGGTCACGCTAGTTTAAATGAGGGAGAGCTGCTCATCCTTGATAGTAGTGACAGTAATATTGTTATGGAAGCCACGGAAGATGCTGTTGTACTCTTCTTAAGCGGTGAGCCCATTGATGAACCCGTTGTCGGCTATGGTCCCTTTGTGATGAATAGCGATAAAGAAATTATCGAAGCGGTTAATGATTTTAATCGTGGTAAATTTGGCCGAATCCCTCAAAATCAATAAGATAATAACTCCTCGATAGGGTGACTATTGAGGAGTTATCTTTTTACGGTGATGGATTATGATGATTTAACAGTTGGTGAAATATTCTCAGCCAAATAATTTAATAATAGTTGTACTGATGGCAATAAACCTTTTCTTGATGGGTAAACCGCATGAATAATATCTTCAGGAAAACGCCATTCAGGTAATATTTCAATCAATGCCCCTGAACTTAAGTCTTTTTCCACCACACCATAAGGCAATCGAGCAATACCAATCCCCTTTAATGCGGCTTTATACAAGGTCAAAATATCGGTTGTTGCTAATTTGGGGATAAAGTGCTGAGTGAAGCTTAAGTCCTCACTGTTTTTCAGTGTCACCGTATAATTTTGGGAATGTTCGGTATTTGCCAATATTGGGTAATTCACTAACTCTTCAGGTTGTTGCAGCGGCTCTCCGCCTTTAAATAACAGCGGGCTAGCGACCAAAACCCGCCGTGAATAACCCAATACTTTCATCATTAAACCCGAATCATCTAACGGCAGCGAACGCACTCGCAGCGCCATATCTAACCCTTCACTGATCACATCAACGGGCCGATTAACAGCTAAGATTTGTACATCGATCTCCGGATACTTCACCATAAAATCGACTAATAAATCTTGCAGATACACTTGAAGTAAAGCGACAGGACAAGACAATTTAATGATCCCTTTCGGGTCAGTTTGTACAGAGCAGATCAGCTCCTCAGCAATTTTCGCTTCATCGACAACATTTTTGCATTGTTGATAAAAGGTTTGGCCGATTTCAGTCACATGGAACTGGCGTGTTGAACGATAAATTAAGGAAACATTGAGTTTCTGCTCAAGATCAGCAATACGGCGGCTAAGTTTAGATTTCGGGATCCCCAAAGCAAGACCTGCTTGTGAAAACCCGCCATGCTCGACTACTTTGACATAGTAGTAGAGGTCATTTAAATCGTACCGCATCCCTATTCCCCTTTTTACTAAAACCTATTTATATTACTGAAAATCGATAATAAGTCTGCTTAAATTACGCCATTTACCCCGTCAATAAGACCCGTTAGCCAAACAAATAGTTTCGGTATCGAAACAACTCATTGCCAGTTAAACAAGGAAATCAATTAAAGTAACTACCCGGCTATGGAGGTTTCTATGTACCGCGCACTTTGGGCATTGTTACGCCCTTATCGTTTCGTTTTAATATTTGCTGTTATTTTACAAGCTATCGCTGGCATTAGCTCCCTGATCCCTTGGGTTGCAATTAGCCAAATCGCCTTATCCCCTGTTGAACAAGGGAACACTTGGGTCATTATTGCATTTATTAGCGGAGTCGTATGGCTCGTTTGCCAAACACTTGCCCTATACCTAACCCATCAAACGGATAACCAATTGTGCTATCAATTAAGGCTAAAAATACTCAATAAACTCAATCGACTTCCTTTGAGTGAGTTTGTTTATTCAGGTAAAGAAGGGATCCAAAAAATTGTTGATCGCGATGTGCGCTTGCTGCATCAACTCACCGCCCATGCACCTGCCGACTTGGCTCAACTGTTTGTCGTTCCAATAACCGCAACGCTGATCTTATTATGGACCAACTGGGCATTAATGATTTTTTGCCTACTTCCTTTAATCATCACCATTTACCTTTTCCGCCAGCTACGCTCACCACGTTATCAATCGCTATTCACTGCTCGTGACCAGACGATGGGGAATTTATATGCTCAATATGCAGAGTTTGCCGATAACCCATTACTTGCAAGACAGTATCCAAACCGCGCCATTCAACTTGCTGTGACACAAGCACTCTCCGCTTTTCTCGTGGCCTTTAATCGCTGGATTAACAAAATCGGCGCATTCAGTTCACTGACTCAAATTGGAATGAGTACCACATTACTGACGTTATGGGTGATTATTGGGTCGTTGGTAGTGCCGACCTCGGTGTCACTGTCGCAAATGGTGTTGTTTATTCTTTTGATGCATAGCATTACCGCTCCAATCGCTGCCATGGGGCATGGTGCCGATGCCCTCAACCATGCAGTCGCCGCTTCAGAGCGTATTCGCCATTTTCTTGAGCAAACAGAAATGCAGTATGGTGATAAATCACTGCAAGGAGCGCCTTGTGCCGTTCATATTCACGATGTGGATTATTGTGTACAGGATAAAACTTTACTCTCTAACATCAACTTAACCATTCAACCCGGTCAGCTTGTCGCTATTGTTGGTGCATCGGGAGCAGGAAAAAGTACACTTTTACAATTGATGGCACGGTTCCTCGACCCAACTCGTGGCGAGTTATACTTTAATACGACGCCCCTACCTCAATTCTCATTAGCAGGGTTAAACCAGCAAGTATCTATTGTGATGCAGAATACTCAACCTATGCCGTGTTCGCTGAAAGAAAATCTACAGCTATTTGCCCCCGATGCGACAGCGGTCGAAATCACTGACTACCTTGAAAAATTAAATCTACTAACACGGCTCCAGCAATTACCAAAGGGGCTAGACAGTTTAGTCGGTCATGATATCACCTTATCAGGTGGTGAAGCTCAACGTTTAGCCATCGCTCGCGTGCTGCTCTCTAAAGTCCCTATTTTGTTGTTTGATGAGCCAACATCTGCATTAGATCCGCAAAATGCCGAGTTATTTTTCCAGCTTTTAAACCAAGAGCAGCGTACACGAGTCTTGGTCACCCATGATCTGAGCTATTTATGCCATGCAGATACGGTGATCTTACTGGAAGAAGGGCAAATAATTGCTCAAGGTACACACCTACAGTTATCTGAACATACTCCCCAATATCAACAATTACTAAGTGCATTGGAGGACGCCGCATGATCCGTCTGTTCTTAAGTACCGTCCGTCGTGCGCTATTATGGATGATATTCGCTGCTATCTTAGATGGTATCAGCGGGTTGCTACTCGTTCCTGTGATCATCAATTGGGGCTCCGACGATATAAGTGCGCTGATTTGGCTACTGGTGAGTAGCTTAGTGTCATTAACCGTTATTTTTATCGCCACTCAGAAAGGCTACCTTGCAGGTGGCATTGTTATGCGCACGCTCACCAACGCATTAATACGCCATCTACCTGTCTCATTAAAACCAATCCCGAGTGCGACAAGTTTAGTTTCTGGGCCAATTTCCCATGTGATGTCCATTCCTGCTCACTTATTACACCCAATCATTAGCGGTATTGTCACCCCTTTAACCGTGATCTTAGGGGCATTGATTCTGAACTTTTGGCTAGGAAGCATCCTGTTAATGATTGGCTTCATGTTATTACTTATTTTACGTTTTTCCGCCAAACACGTGTCATTCGCCGAAAAGCAAGTACACGCCTCACAGCAGAAGGTTATCGATGAATTAGGCCACTTTGCCACACATCAACCGCTGCTTCGCAGAGCGGGTGTCAGTCAACAGCAGCAGCAAGGTTTAGAGCAGAGCCTGACTCAGCAATATCAGACACAAAAACAACTTCAACGCCGTAGCTTGCCTTTTCATTTGCTGTTTTCATTCGCTATTCAAGTAACCTTTATCGGCTTATTAGCTTTCGGCTTATTGGCGGTCAATCGTGAAACACTTACCCTACCTATGTGGTTAGCCGCCATGCTGTTATTAGCGCGTTTTATTGAGCCACTCTGGTTGCTTTCCCATTTAGACCAAGCATTACGCCAAGCTAAAAAATCGCTCAATCAGATAACCCAAGCACTGGAAACACCTGAGCTTAATTTTGTTCGTTCATCTCAAACCCCATCTGAAAATACCGTGAGCTGTAACGCCTTATCTCAGCGTACAGAGGAGGGGAAAGTCCTATTAAAACCGCTCGACTTAACTTTTAAAGCAAATACATTCACGGCCATTGTGGGGGCGTCTGGCGCTGGAAAAAGCACGTTATTGAATTTGTTGGCGCGCTTGCAAGACCCTTCACAAGGCGTAGTGCGGTATGGCAATAAAGATATCGCTCAATTATCGCAAGCAGTGCTCTGTAGTAAGCGAGGCATATTATTTCAAGATAACCGGCTGTTTAAAGGCAGTTTACGGCAAAATATGACTGCCAGTTCAGAAGAGATCGATGATCCATCAATCATCGCCATGCTTCAACAACTCAATATCGATGCAGATCATACTTTACTAGATGGAGATGTAGGTGCTGGCGGGCAAATTTTCTCTGGTGGACAAAGGCAACGTTTGTGTATTGCAAGACTACTATTAAGCCGTCCTGATATTATTTTGATGGATGAGCCGACAGCTAGCCTTGATTACATCAATACTGCCGCTGTTATTGAACAGCTACTCACTGCCAACCAGCAGACACGTATTGTTGTGACTCACCAACCGATGCTTGCCAGCCAAGCCGATCATATTATTGTGATGGCATCTGGCGAAATCGTTGACCAAGGAACACATGCAGAATTATTAGCCCGTGAGCCTTGGTATCAACAATTTATCAGCGGCAGCCTTTAAGAATATCAGCCTCGCTTACCAAATAAGCGATGGCTGAACTCTTCAATACGGCGATGCTCAAGCCTATTTTGCATCGTCAGGCTCCAACTTGCAGACAGCCCCGCGGCTCCTAGCAAACGTTGATATAACTCTTCATCGAATGGGGCATGAAAAGCGCTCATAATCGCTTCTTGAACAGAAATATCGCTATTACGACTTAAAAGGGTGATCGGTGTTGCGGCACTGACTGACCCCGTCTTTATCACTCGATACAACCAACCACAACGACCATTTTCTTGCATTATTTGAGCAAAGTTTTCAACGCCTGTCAGGCCATTGAGCTTATAGCATGGCGAGCGTGGTTGGGTGACTTGAATACGAGCATCACCCCAAGCATAAATATCACCAATAAAGACATTCTCTTCTGTCATACCTTGAGTCGAGATATTTTCACCAAACGCTGGTGGCGTAAAAAGAGATTCAAGTTCAGGATAAGCATTAGCCCAGAATTGATAGTGCTCTGCCGGATAATGGCATAGCGCCCGATCAGGGCCACCATGAAAGCGTTTTTCAGCTTGCTCATCTCCCTCAAGCCCTAATTGCCCTAATGGCAACGGCCCATCCACTTGACGCTTATGAATAGCGCTCTGACCACAATCTAATGTGGCTTTGACTTCGCCGATATAGACTTGAGGATGAATTTGCATTGCGATTACACCTTTATCGTGGCTTTAAATTCAATGAACTCATCATTATCACGTTGAACGAGCATCAGAGTTCAATTTACTAGAAATTCTGTACAATACTTCAATAAGTTATGCATAGCACTATAATAAATCAAATAGATAATAACTAACCAAACGAGTGAAAACCATGAAAACTTAAAGTACTCCAAAAATTTCCATGGACTCGCAAACACCCGATACATCATTATGCCCGGTCTGCGTATACTAGGTTTATCTTTCGGCCATGCATACCAAAAAAGCCACATAAGAATAAAAATCACCATCGCTTGTGCACCATGTGCAGGCCCAATATCCAAGCCAGTGATAAAGAATAAGAGTACCTCAGACAGACCAAGAAAAAAGATCAGGATAACGAATAACGTTATAAAAAATTCACTGACCAAAAATACAGTGAATGCTTTTTTCCTAGAATGAAGCCCAAACATAATCAGGTCATTGAAAAATAAATAGAATAAAATAATCACACCAGCAACTATTGCCACGCCGCTATTAACATCAGGCTGAGTAGCAACCATGTTCAATAACAATCCCCAAAAAATACATAAGAAGACCCCGCGCCAGTTGAACGCTAGCCTAGGCTGCTGTATGAAAGATAAAATAGCAGGGTTAAATTTATCCTTTAGCTCTGGGTATTCACTGGTTCGTTGTTTCACTTGCTCAGCGATTTGAGGGATCAATCCAGGTATCAAGCGAACTTTATAAGAAACTTTCTCATTTTTACTCGTCAGTACACGTAAAGATTGAGAAACGATATAGTCTCCATGGACAGCATCAATCTGACACTGCTTCCATGCTCGAGCCACCTCAGTCTGGCGTAGCTGTTCAGTTAATGCGTTTTGAATATAAAACGGGATAATTTGCTCTGAGTTATATTCATCAAGCCGCCAGCCTAATAGAGACGAAACATGTTCCACAACAGCTTCGGTTAAACCTTCTTGCTCTGATAATGCCCACGCAAAATCTTGATGAAATTGCTGATGTGTCTGCAAACTGCCTTTTTGAGAGACGTTTTCCCACAATTCGACTAATTCACGTTTTGCCGCGTTTTCATCAATAATAAACAGCTTCGCGAGCCAATCAATTAACTCTTGGGTATAAGCTGTTTCAACAACCGGTAATTCATTAATCGATGGTTGATAATCATCTAACAACACATCTGAAAATGGGTAAGTAATCTGAATTTCAGACAGCTCTTGCTGTTGTTGATCATCATCAACGGCTTCTTCATTAACAGCCTCTTGGTGTAAGAGGCTTTCTAAATGAGGCACATCAACGTCTATATTCGCCTGCTCTTCAACATATTCATCATCGGCAGATTCATCATCATAAATAGCGTAAGCGGCATATCTTTTTGCCTCCTCAAAAGCTTCACGTAATTGTTGATACTCTTCAGGGTGGCTATCGGGTCGATATTTTTTTACCTGCCGCGCATAAGCACGCCGAATTTCCTTTTCATCGTTTGTTTGAGTGATTCCCAATGTTTGCCATATACTCATTAATGCGAGTCTCCCTCATAGCGACTCAAAAATTGTTCCACTTGTTGACGAATGGCCGCAATACGGCGTGGATCTTGGCTATCGAGCGCTCTTTCAAACTCCGTTGTGACTTGATCCATCCAATAGCGATCCTCACCCAGTAAAAACTCATATAACCGAGCACAGCGTGACAATAACACGCGATTCTCTTTTCTATCCCTCGGATGCTGTTTTAAATCAGCAATTTTTAATAAGCTTTGTTCGATTTGCGCTTCATTCATTTGCCCCGGAACTTTCTCTATCACTAGCCGAAACACCTCAGGGTTACCTTGATAACGACACTCAACTTCTAGTAATCCATCAACGGTATAGGTAAACCGGACATCAATATCCACTTCTCCAGCAGGCTTCTGAGGGATATCAATCGCCATCTCCCCCAAAAATACGTTATCTTGGACGCGACGCGCTTCCCCCTGATAAATCTTTAATAAAATCATTTTTTGGTTATCTTCAATCGTGCTGACCGTTTGCATCTTGCTCACAGGTAAAAAGGTATTTCGCTCAATTAAAGGTAAAAAATAACCCGAATCATAATGGGTTCCGTTTCTTTTTGAGGTTTCAATCCCCAAAGAAAATGGCATTACGTCGGTTAAAATAACATCATCAAGGGCTGTATCTGCCATCACCATACCCGCTTGAACCCCTGCACCTAATGCAACGGCTTCATCTGGATTAAGGTCATGGCGAGGAAAACGTCCAAACAGACGCGCTACCGTTTGTCGGATAAGTGGCATTCGTGTTGCACCACCAACTAATAAGATGTCGTCCAAATCATTAAGAGTAAAACGAGAATCATGCAAAGCCTGCAAAATAGGTTGTTGCAATCGTGCTAATAAAGATTGACAACAAGAAGCTAGCTCCTGATCTGTCATTGTCCAATGCCAATCCTGATCATTCCACCGTAGCGAAGCCGTCGCTTCATTGCTTTGACCTAATGCGATTTTTAATGTTTCTGCTTGTTTGAGTAATTCCGCGCGAATATCTGCTTGGGCTTCTTTCAGTTCAGGATGCTGCTTTAACATCCACAGATAAATAGCTTCACTGAAATCATCACCGCCTAAACGGACATCGCCACTACTCGCGCAAACCTCAATAACGCCTTCAAACATATCAATTATCGAAACATCAAACGTTCCCCCACCAAGGTCAAAGGTTAGGTATTTGTGTTCTTTGTTTTCGAGTAACCCAAAGGCCAACGATGCCGCAGTAGGTTCATTCAATAACCTTAAAACATTTAGCCCAGCGAGTTGTCCCGCTGTTTTAACCGCCCGACGCTGAACATCATTAAAATAAGCAGGAACCGTGATCACTGCATCTTTAACGGGGTAACCAAGCCAAGCTTCAACATCCTCTTTTAATTGCCGTAATAATAAAGCAGAAAGCTCCTCAGCCCGAAAAGTCAGAGAGCCTAATGATAACGTTGCATCCGTGCCCATAAAGCGCTTAAAGCTGGCTTGGGTTAAATGGGGGTGACTCTGTAGACGTTCACGAGCGAATTTTCCGACCAAGATCTGGTCATCATCATCAAGAGCAACAACAGATGGCGTTAAAACATCACCTTGTTTATTGGGTACCAATACCGCTCGCCCTTCAATCCATAAACTCACTGCACTATTACTGGTCCCAAGATCAATCCCCATAACCATGTCAGCCGCCATATTATCTCCCTTATCATTCACTTTATTGAATTATTACTGGATAGAATATCAATCTGTTTTTTGTACTTATGAGACACATTATGAACAAAACACAAGATATTAAAACGAGACAAAGCTGAGATTAATAGAAAAAAGAAAAAGAGAGGCATAAAAAAAGCGCAACCCCAAAAGGGTTACGCCCATCTAATTATCATTTAATTTAATGAATTATTTAGTTTTTTCTGCAAAACGTTTTGCAGCTTCATCCCAGTTAACGACTGACCAGAATGCTTTGATGTAGTCAGGACGACGGTTTTGATATTTCAGATAATAAGCGTGTTCCCAAACATCAAGGCCAATAATTGGGTAACCTGAAGTACCAGAAATCGCTTCACCCATCAGAGGGCTGTCTTGGTTAGCTGTAGAAACAACCGCTAGCTTACCGTCATCTTTTAGAACTAGCCATGCCCAGCCAGAACCAAAACGAGAAGCTGCTGCTTTCTCAAATTGTTCTTTGAAAGCGTCAACACTACCAAAATCACGCTCGATAGCTGCTTTCAGATCACCGCTTAGTTCAGTACCTAATTTTAGGCCTTTCCAGAACAGGCTGTGGTTTGAGTGACCACCAGCATTGTTACGAACAAAAGTACGTTGATCAGCAGGAACTTTATCCAATTGTTGGATCAGATCATCAATGTCTAGGTTAGCCAGTTCAGGTAATTTTTCTAACGCAGTGTTAGTGTTGTTAACGTAGGTTTGATGATGCTTGGTGTGATGGATTTCCATTGTTTGCTTATCGAAATGAGGTTCCAGCGCATCATAAGCATAAGGTAAAGCAGGTAATGTATAGCTCATTGTATTTGTCTCCAGTGACTTATTGACATATACCTCTATATCTCTCACTCAATGCCAAGACACATAGGGTATACACTTCAGAAACTTCACACCTTGTGAGTCGGTATCAATTATAGTTATTTTACTGTTAATGAAAATCATTATCAAACCCATGATATTTATATGGTCTTTCTCATCAACTATCATTGTTGATTTATTTAGCAACTAATACCAATATCGCCCTGCTTTGTTTTTCTTTAATTCTACCCTTATACAGATAATCAGATGATTAATCTAATTGACGATTTCGCATCAAATGATAATCCTGTTAAATCCATTACAATTAATACGTGATCTCCCGCTCAAAAGAAAAACAAATTTATATTTCCTGCTTTAGTTAACCATTTTTTGACATAGTATTAACATCTGCAAGGAGATAAAAATATGACTCAAATAACTAAGCATCCCGTTACTGCTGAAATTGCAGAAAATGCCCTGATAAACGAGCAACAGTACAACAATGAGTATCAACTCTCTATTCAAGACCCTGAAACGTTTTGGGGGGAGAAAGGAAAGGTTGTTGATTGGATTAAGCCGTATACCCGAGTAAAAAACACCTCCTTCGATCCTGGCCATATCAGCATTCGCTGGTTTGAAGATGGCACCCTTAACTTAAGCGCTAACTGTTTAGATCGTCATCTGGCAGATAAGGGCGATCAAACCGCAATCATATGGGAAGGTGATGACCCTTCTCAATCAAAAAATGTCACTTACCGTGAACTGCATCATGATGTTAGTCAGTTCGCTAACGTATTAAAACAACATGGTATTCGTAAAGGCGATGTTGTCGCGATTTACATGCCAATGGTGGTTGAAGCTGCCGTCGCAATGTTAGCTTGTGCTCGCATTGGGGCGATTCATACTGTTATCTTTGCTGGCTTCTCTCCAGAAGCGGTATCGGGTCGTGTTATCGACTGTAAAGCAAAACTGATTATTACAGCCGATGAAGGCCTACGTGCTGGCCGCTCAATACCTCTCAAGAAAAACGTTGATGACGCATTAACCAATGCCAATGTCACCACCGTTAAGAATGTCATTGTCTACCGTCGTACTGGGAATGTTCCAAGCTGGGTAGAAGGGCGTGACTTATGGTGGCATGATGTGATTGATGGCGTCAGCGCCGACTGCCCACCTGAAGAAATGAACGCAGAAGACCCATTATTCATTCTGTATACTTCAGGCTCAACAGGTAAACCAAAAGGTGTACTGCATACTACTGGCGGTTATTTAGTCTATGCAACACTCACCTTTAAATATACTTTCGACTACCATCCCGGTGAAGTGTATTGGTGTACTGCCGATGTTGGCTGGGTAACGGGTCACAGCTATTTGTTATATGGCCCTCTATCTAATGGTGCCAAGACATTGATGTTTGAAGGCGTGCCTAACTACCCTGCGGTCAATCGCATGAGCCAAGTGGTCGATAAGCACCAAGTTAATATCCTGTATACCGCGCCGACTGCTATCCGCGCCCTAATGGCTGAAGGTGATAAAGCCATTGAAGGCACCAACCGTAGCTCGTTGCGTATCCTAGGATCCGTTGGTGAACCTATCAACCCTGAAGCATGGGAATGGTTCTATAAGAAGATTGGTGATAGTCGTTGCCCAATTGTTGATACATGGTGGCAAACAGAAACTGGCGGCTTTATGATCACTCCGCTACCGGGAGCGACCATGCTAAAACCAGGCTCAGCAACGTTACCTTTCTTCGGGGTTCGTCCTGCTCTTGTTGATAATCTTGGGGAACCATTAGAAGGTGCAACAGAGGGTAACCTCGTCATTGTTGACTCATGGCCTGGTCAAGCACGTACCTTATTTGGTGACCACGAGCGTTTTGAGCAAACCTACTTTTCTACTTTTAAAGGTATGTATTTCAGTGGCGATGGTGCTCGCCGCGATGAAGATGGCTATTTCTGGATCACGGGCCGTGTTGATGATGTATTAAATATTTCCGGTCACCGCCTAGGTACTGCTGAAATTGAATCTGCATTAGTTGCACACCCAAAAATTGCAGAAGCAGCCGTTGTTGGTATTCCTCATAATATTAAGGGGCAAGCTATCTATGCTTATGTCACCTTAATTTCGGGGGAAGAGCCTTCACCTGAGCTATATACCGAAGTTCGTAATTGGGTTCGAAAAGAAATCGGTCCAATTGCAACACCTGATGTTCTACACTGGACGGACTCTTTACCTAAAACCCGCTCCGGTAAGATCATGCGCCGTATCCTACGTAAAATTGCCTCAGGAGATACTAGTAACTTAGGAGATACTTCCACACTGGCAGATCCTGGCGTTGTCGAAAAACTACTCGAAGAAAAACAATCAATGAGTATGTCATAAGCCTGAAGGTCGCCTTTATGGCGACCTTACATACATTCCAATAAGACGATAACAGAGGAGAACTCTGATGAATGCTACTGCTTATCAAGAGGTAGAGAATAACCCTCGCTTTAAAGAATTGGTAAGGAAACGCGGTCGATTTTCATGGTTGTTGTCAGCTATCACATTAATATTGTATGTCGGTTTTATCTTTCTTATTGCTTTTAACCCAAGTTGGCTTGGAACGCCGATTAGTGAAGGATCCTATATCACACGAGGTATACCTATTGGTGTAGGATTGATTGTCATCTCTTTCTTATTAACTGGCCTATATGTTATTCGGGCAAATGGTGAATACGACCGTTTAACGGCTGAAATCTTAAAAGAGGTGCAAAAATGATAAAACTCCTTCCTCTCATCTTACTTTTCGCCTCTTCAGCCGCATTTTCTGATGCACTGACAGGGGATGTCGAGCGGCAACCTGTGAATATTCAAGCCATTATCATGTTCTTGTTATTCGTCGGGTTTACTCTCTATATTACTTATTGGGCATCTAAAAGAACGCGTTCTCGCTCAGACTACTACACCGCAGGCGGTAAAATTACAGGTTTTCAAAATGGGATGGCCATTGCGGGTGACTTTATGTCCGCAGCCTCATTCTTAGGTATTTCAGCACTGGTTTACACCTCCGGTTATGATGGCTTGATCTACTCCATCGGCTTCTTAATTGGCTGGCCTATTATTCTTTTCTTAATTGCTGAACGCTTACGTAACCTCGGTCGTTATACCTTCGCCGATGTTGCGTCATATCGATTAAAACAAAGACCAATACGGATACTGTCTGCCGTTGGCTCTCTTGTTGTCGTTGCACTCTACCTCATTGCACAAATGGTTGGTGCAGGGAAGTTGATCGAACTACTGTTTGGTCTTAATTACCATGTTGCCGTCGTAATTGTAGGTATTTTGATGGTGTTATACGTCCTATTTGGTGGAATGTTAGCCACTACATGGGTACAAATCATCAAAGCAATTCTCTTATTAGCAGGCGCAACATTTATGGCCGTAATGGTCATGAAACATGTTGGTTTCAATTTCAATACCCTATTTAAAGAAGCCGTCGAAGTACATAAAAATGGCATTGCCATTATGAGCCCAGGAGGATTAGTTTCAGATCCTATATCGGCTTTATCACTTGGGCTAGCGCTGATGTTTGGTACAGCAGGGCTACCTCATATCATTATGCGTTTCTTTACGGTCAGTGACGCGAAAGAAGCTCGTAAGAGTGTGTTCTATGCAACAGGTTTCATTGGCTACTTCTATATTTTAACTTTCATTATCGGTTTTGGTGCGATTGTTCTTGTTAGTGCAAACCCTGACTTTAAAGATGCAGCAGGCAAATTGATCGGTGGAACAAACATGGCCGCCGTACACCTTGCAGATGCCGTCGGAGGGAACTTCTTCCTTGGCTTTATTTCTGCTGTTGCTTTCGCCACGATATTAGCTGTTGTTGCGGGGCTAACACTCGCCGGCGCCTCAGCGGTTTCCCATGACCTTTATGCCATGGCAATCAAAGACGGTAAGGCAAATGAAAAAGAGGAGTTACGTGTATCCAAAATTACGGTAGTGATCTTAGGCTTTGTTGCTATCGGATTAGGTATTTTGTTCGAAAACCAAAATATCGCCTTCATGGTAGGCCTCGCATTCTCTATCGCTGCAAGCTGTAACTTCCCTATCATCCTGTTATCGATGTATTGGAAGAAATTAACAACACGTGGTGCCTTAGCAGGCGGATGGTTAGGACTTATTACCGCCGTTGTGCTGATGATATTAGGGCCAACTATTTGGGTAAGCATCTTACATCATGAGAAACCTATCTATCCTTATGAGTATCCTGCATTCTTCTCGATGATAGTGGCATTTGTCGCTTCTTGGTTATTCTCTATCACAGATAACTCAGAAAGAGGCAAATTCGAGAGAGAACGCTTTAGAGAGCAATTTGTACGTTCACAAATTGGCTTAGGTATTGAGCAAGGTAAATCTCACTAACCCTTAATATTACCTCTAGAAAGAAACATAAAAAAAGCGGCTCTTAATAAGCCGCTTTTTTAATCTGTATAAAACCACGTTATCTCGCATAAGTCATTTTTTCAGTGTTTACCCACTCATCAACTAACTCAAAAAAGCGTGCTGGTTGGTTTTTTACTTCGACTTTAAAGTTCTCAAACTCAGATTTGTTATTAGGTACATACATTGATAATAATATATTTAGCGATATTTCTTTGTTCGCAAATTTCTGGCTAATATTAAATACCTTATAGAGGATCGCCGCCAATACAAAACTAACCACTGCTATACCAGCCATAGCAGCAAAACTGTAATCTATGTGTAGAAGCTGGCGAGCCTCATTCAGTAGTAAGAAAGGCGTAAAAAACATCACCAGCAGAGATAAGATAATTGCCCCATCTTGACCATTGTTGAATTCGTGTTCCTTTTGCTTATTAACGGCAACAATATCCCTAAATATTTGGCTATTAACAGATTTTATATTCTTCATTATATTCACCTTGATAAACAAGCGCATTATCGTGTGTAAAAATCATTCATAACATCTAATTAAGTTACTTATTGATAGTATATGTTTAACTTTTTGCAACATCAATTTAACATTTGTTATCTATTTTAATGGGAAAGTATCTTAAGAAGAGTAGGTAAATAGAAGATATAGAACAACAAACCCGATGATCACAAAACCGTGTTTATGGCCTATCTATTGATATTAAAAGTAAAGTTGAAAAATGATCTAACTTAAACGGATTTTATTTAACATTTAAACAAATTAATTTATAAAAAATTAATTATTAAAGTTATAAAGCTTGCTTATCAATGCTCATTGCCTTTTT
>NZ_JAMPLX010000031.1:0-40293 GCF_028477825.1 Providencia sp. PROV267
CCCCTTTTTTACGTTTTTTTTTCGTTTGCTCAGATTACCATCAAATTTAGCTTAAATCACCAGTTTTTGTAGCCTATTGAACCCTTCGGCGGCTAATACAGGTTGTAATGCTAAAGCGGCATCATTCATTAAAAGGCAATATGCAAAGTCTTTTTCTTGACTATCAATCACTTCTTCTGCTTGATTATTAATCAGCCAAACCGCACGTCTCGCGATCGCCGCCCCTGAATCAATAAATCTTGTGCCATCTGGTAGCACTTGTTCGAGTTCTTCTATTAATAGAGGGAAATGCGTACAACCCAAGATCACCGTATCAGGAGGTTCAGGCATTCTTAACCATGGCTTCACTGCATTGGCAATTTCATCTAGCGGAATTTGTTCGCCATGTAATTTTCTTTCCGCTAGTTGAACAAGGTCGGCAGAACCCAGCGAGAGCACTTTGCAATCTGTTGCAAACCGTTCAATTAGCTCTTTAGTATATTCGCGATTCACCGTTCCTTTGGTTGCAAGCAATCCAACAACACCATTTCGCGTTAATTTAGTCGCAGGTTTAATTGCTGGCACAACACCAACCACTGGGAAACGAAAATGGGCTCTAAGGTTCGGTAAGCTCACGGTACTGGCTGTATTACAGGCAATAATTGCTATCGTTAAAGGGTGTTTTTTCGCAATAACATCAACGAGTTGATACACCCTGTCGATAATAAATTCTTCACTCTTTTCGCCATAGGGGAAGGCTTCATTATCGAATGCATATATATAATGTGCGTTAGGGAGTAATTTTTTGACTTCCCGATATACAGATAGCCCCCCCACCCCTGAATCAAACACAAGGATGGTCGGGCGAATAGATAGGTTGTGATTAGAAGTTGTAGCTTCCTGTAAGGAAATATTCTCTTCCAGCGGTGCGATAACCATACGCGGTCTCATAGTCTTTATCGAACATATTAGCTATTTTACCACGAATTGTGAGCTGTGAAGTGATTGGATATGCCGCCGTGAGATCCCAAAGGCTAACCCCCCCTTGTTTTAGACGTTTTGATGGTGATTGGGAAAAGTCATTATCATAACGCGAACCTATATAGTGATAAGTTAGCCCCATATCTACCTCAGCAATATTCCAATCTAATTGGTATTTCACTTGTTGCTTAGCTCGGCGCTCCAATACTTTGTTCGTCTTTTTATTTCTGGGATCGACATATTGGTATGTTAATTGATGATGTAAAAAGCCAGTGCTAAATTCACCAACCCACTCGATACCTTTAATTTCTGCTTTTCCAATATTTTCATATGTATTGATAAAATTGCCATATTTATATTCAATCAGGTTATCAATATCATTATGATAAGCATTAATTTGCCAGAATAGCGGTCCCGTTATTCCTTCAACACCAATTTCCCACTGCTTACTTTCTTCTGGTTTTAAGTTCGGATTACCTTTTGTTGTTCCCCAATTTGATGAAGAATATGCGTACAGTTGACTTAGATTAGGTGCTTTATATGCTGTTGCGTATGATCCAACCAGTTTATACCCATCATAAAATTCCCAACTCAGCCCTGATTGCCATGATGTATGCCAATTAAATTCTGAATGATGATCCGTGCGAACGGCGGCTTCAGCTATAACAGAATCAACAAACGAGTATTGCCCCGTCAAATAGAGCCCCGTGTTATTCATGGTTTCTTTTTTAGTTATTAAAGCATAGCCGTTAGGCTCTATGCTTTGGCGCTGATAATCTATACCCGCACTAATATTACCTTTATCTAAACGATAATTGTTACCCCACTGAATATTATACTGCTTTGATTCATCTAGATTAGAAGAGCTAGCATACTGCCCTTGCCTTGGATCAAAATTGTAATCTTTAACGTAACTATAGCTTCCGGATAGTGAGGTTGAGTATTGGTTTTGATGATATTTAACCCCAGTTTCATATGTACGGCTATAAAGTTTACGGGTATCTACCCGCACACCTGAGTATTCAGAGGCATCATAACGAGTTCTATTATCATATCCATATGCTCTCGCATAAGCTGATATTTCAGATGATAACTGATGCTCCACACCTAGCCATAATGATTTATTAAGAAAACCATCTTTATCGTAGTCACGTGGACTAACGTCCTTAGGTGCTAGATCAAATCCTTTTGTATAGGTATAAGCTGCGGCAGCGGTTACTGTTGTATTTTCACCGATTTTCTGTTGAGTTGAGCCGTTATAATTCTGATAACCATAAGAACCAATACCCGCATTTAATGTGGTTCCTACATTATCTCGGCGAGTAATAATATTAACAACACCACCAATTGCATCCGAGCCATAAACAGCCGATCTTGCTCCACGAATATATTCGATTCGCTGAACTAAAGAGATAGGAATTTGGCTCATATCTGATGAGCCAGAAATACCCGCTTGGTTTAAACGAACACCATCAATTAATACCAATACATGGCGAGACTCTGAGCCTCTAATAAAGAGGGAGCTCTGCTGTCCTATACCACCGTACTGCGCAATATCCACACCCGGTAGCCGCCTTAATACATCAATCACAGTATTAGACTGCCAATGATCAATGTCTTCACGCGTAACGACCGTCACAGGGGCCAGTATTGATGAAATGGGCTGCTCAAAGCGATTCGCTGACACCACCATTTCATCTGATTTATTGTTTGCGCTTGCTAAAGAAGAAATACCACACAACACTGCCATAGCAGCAACCGATAGCGGTAGTAACTTACTCTTATTCATTATAATAAATCCGGAATATCAATGAGATTAAAATTCCGCGAGGCCGAATATCAGATCCGCGCTAATATCCAACAAAGCGATTAAACTATGGCAGGTCTTCGGACTGAGAAGTCATACCCATCTGGGTAAAAATTAACTATAGAGGCAACTTCCCATTAATTAATAACAGTGTTGTATCTCTTTTTTCCTTCATCACCGCTGCGCGTCAGTCTCGGACTTACACCGAGTTCCCTATTTACTCTTTACGACCATAGTCGCATTATCCTAAATGGATTGAAGGTATGTGTCTATGCGATGTGGAATCAAAAACTGGACATCTGCCCCACTTGCCCTACAATTTCGCCCCTGATGTTATTTTTTTACTGTTTTCTATGAATAGGGCCACACTAATGAATACTGAACACTATGAACTGCAACTTGCAGAAAAAGTAGAACGTCTGAAAACGATGATGGCCCCCTATACGGCAATGGAACCTGAGGTATTTACCTCACCAGAATCTCATTATCGTATGCGCGCAGAATTTCGAGTATGGCATGATGGTGATGACTTATTTCACATCATGTTTGATAAAGAGACTAAAGAGCGTGTGCGTATCGATCAATTTCCTGTAGCAAGCCAACTGATCAACAATATCATGGCTGAAATTTTGCCACTGATAAAAGAAAATGCGCTTTTACGCCATAAACTTTTCCAAATTGATTATCTCTCGACGCTGAGTAATAAATTAATTGTCTCTTTGCTTTACCATAAAAAACTCACTGAAGAGTGGATTGAAGCAGCCAAACAATTAAAAACAACGTTAATCAATAAAGGTTTTGATTTACAGCTTATCGGCCGCGCTTCAAAAACCAAAATCATGTTAGACAACGATTATGTTGATGAAATTTTGCCGGTGAATGGCAAAAATATGATTTATCGCCAAGTAGAAAATAGCTTTACTCAGCCAAACGCTCAAGTAAACATTAAAATGTTGGAATGGGCGATTGATGCCACTCAAGGGGCAACTGGCGATCTACTGGAGCTTTATTGTGGAAATGGCAACTTTTCACTGGCTTTAGCACAAAACTTTGAACGAGTCTTAGCCACTGAAATAGCCAAGCCATCGGTAGCAGCCGCGCAATATAATATTGCGGCAAACCAAATCGATAATGTACAAATTATTCGCATGTCAGCAGAAGACTTTACACAAGCCATGCGAGGAGTGCGTGAATTTAAAAGACTCGATGGCATTAACCTAGCAGATTACCAATGCAACACCATATTTGTTGACCCACCAAGAAGCGGGTTAGATGATAAAACCGTTCAGCTTGTGCAAGAATATGACAATATTCTCTATATTTCCTGTAATCCGGAAACCCTATGCGATAATTTGTCTGTCCTGAATGCGACCCATAAAATCAAAAAACTCGCTCTATTTGACCAATTCCCATATACCCATCATATGGAAAGTGGTGTGCTGCTGACACGCCGCTAAATCTTACTTGCCACCTGTTGTTTTTATTCATTAAGTCAGGTGGCAACCTTGCTATTTTTAATATACACCGTAGCTAACTGGCGATTATTTTATTGCGAGTGGAAGATGAAAATTTGGTTAAGAAATTATTCGTGTTTTGCTCCCATAAAATACACAAACGCCGCAATGTTGGCATAGCGGCGTTATTGGTTAGAGCGGTTTGGAAACGCGATTAAACTTCAGCTTCGTTTTCTTCTGCAAGCTCTTTTTGTTCTTGTTTACGTGCCTTCCAACTTGTGTACATCCACAACGCGAGCGCGACAATAATGATTGAAGGAATAAAACTCGAACCTACGTCAGGATGTTGTACTCGTAAGATAGCTGCATAAGCAAATAGCCCTAAGAAAAAGTTACCTACAACAAACTTAGGTAGACCGATAGGCATCGCATGATGCAAATAACGTTGATGTAAACAATAAATTGCGACGATTAAACTAATAACAGGGAAAATAGAAAACTCTACTAAGGAGTTAAACAGAGCAGAGAAAGTTCCGTGAGTTGATAAGCCAATCACTAATGCTAATAGTAACGTGCTTTTCTCATTGCGATTGTGTTCCGTCATTGATTCTCCTTATATTATTTAGTGAGATCGGGGTCAGTTTGATTTTGTTTTTCTTGTTCGCGGCGATACCAGTAATACGCACCTTTTGCGATCATGCGTAACTGAAGTACAAGCCGTTCTTCTAGATGCCGCCTTTTTTCTTCATCGATATCAAGCGCTTCTGCACCCGCGCTAAACACGATGGTCACCATAGACTCTGCTTGTAGCTCTGTAAAATAGCGTGGCATATGGCTTTCTTGTTCAAGGTAATCTGCTAATTCAGCAATAAAATGTTGGATTTCCCGTGCAACTGCAGCACGAAACTCAGCAGAAGTACCAGAGCGCTCTCGCAATAATAACCTAAAGGCATTGGGGTTATTACCGATAAATTCCATAAAAGTTGAGATTGACGTTCGGATCACACTACCGCCCTTCGCGATACGCTGCCTTGCTTGTCGCATAAGCTGGCGTAACATCAAACCACTTTCATCAACCATAGTCAGCCCTAACTCATCAACGTCTTTGAAATGACGATAAAATGAAGTGGGTGCAATACCTGCCTCACGCGCAACTTCGCGTAAGCTAAGGCTTGTAAAACTACGTTCTGCACTTAATTGGCTAAATGCGGCTTCAATGAGCGAACGACGAGTTTTTTCTTTCTGTTTTGCTCTAACGCCAATATGATTGCTCACGGTGATCCTGATTTCTATGTCATTAAACAGCCATTAATATACCAAAATATGAAAACTTGGGTGTGACCACCTCTCTAGCATACCTCAAATTTATTAGGCTGTTTGAGGGAAAAAGCGATTAAGTGTACAGATTACCGCTTTTCAGAATTTCACTAAATCATTTTTCAATAGGTGAAGGCTTTTTATTCGTAGAACCGTGCTTAATTTCCCGTCATTTGGTTAGAGAACTCGCTAAGCAATAAAAAAGCTTTTTTGTGAATACGCTTCAAAATAAAAACATTAAATAAAGCCATTAATTAAAAGTACATGAGTAAAGCGGGTAAATAATCGGCGGATATGCTAACATCATGTTGTCATTTTGTTTTAGAGCAGGTCTTACCTCATGCAACACATCCATTTTGATGCAATTGTCATTGGTTCCGGGCCGGGTGGAGAAGGCGCCGCCATGGGACTGGTGAAGCAAGGAAAAAACGTCGCCGTCATAGAACGTTATGATAGTGTCGGCGGTGGCTGTACCCACTGGGGAACCATTCCCTCCAAAGCCCTCCGCCATGCAGTTAGCCGAATTATCGAATTTAACCAAAATCCACTCTACAGCGATAATTCTCGCTCCTTACGCTCCTCTTTCTCTGAAATCCTCAAGCATGCTGAAAGCGTGATCAGTCAACAAACGCGTATGCGCCAAGGTTTTTATGAGCGTAATGGCTGCCAAATGTTCTCTGGTGAAGCCACTTTTATTGATGAACGCCATGTGAGTGTTCGCTATTCCGACGGTAGTTGCGATGTTCTCAGTGCAGATAATATCGTAATTGCGACAGGGTCTCGTCCTTATTGCCCATCCGATGTCGATTTTAACCATTCTCGTATTTACAACAGTGATACCATCCTGAATCTAACCCATGAACCACGCCACGTGATTATTTATGGTGCAGGGGTGATTGGTTGTGAATATGCGTCTATCTTTCGCGGGTTAGGTGTCAAAGTTGATTTAATCAACACACGCGATCACTTACTTGCCTTTTTAGATCAAGAAATGTCAGATGCACTTTCTTATCACTTCTGGAATAGCGGTATCGTTATTCGTCATAATGAAGAGTATGAAAAAATTGAAGGTGTTCCTGATGGCGTGATTGTCCATCTTAAATCAGGTAAAAAAGTCAAAGCAGACTGTTTACTGTATGCGAATGGTCGCACGGGGAATACGGATAAGTTAGGTTTAGCGAATGTGGGTATTGAAGCAGATAACCGTGGCTTGATTAAAGTCGATAGCGCTTACCGCACTTCTAATGAACATATTTATGCTGTTGGTGATGTTATTGGCTATCCAAGCCTTGCATCTGCTGCCTATGACCAAGGTCGTATTGCCGCTCGAGCTATAGCAGAAGACTTAGGTAATGCACACTTAGTTGAAGATATTCCTACCGGCATCTATACCATCCCTGAAATTAGTTCTGTTGGTAAAACAGAGCAAGAATTGACAGCGATGAAGATCCCCTATGAAGTCGGACGCGCTCAATTTAAACATTTAGCACGCGCCCAAATTGCAGGTATGAACGTGGGCAGTTTGAAGATCTTATTCCACCGTGAAACATTGCAAATTTTAGGCATCCACTGTTTCGGGGAAAGAGCCGCTGAAATTATTCATATCGGTCAGGCTATTATGGAACAGAAAGGGGAAGGAAATACCATCGAGTATTTTGTGAATACGACCTTCAACTATCCTACGATGGCAGAAGCATTCCGCGTTGCCGCATTAAATGGCTTAAACCGCCTGTTTTAAGCTATTAAGTGATTGCCGAACCTAATACGGCAATCACTTCTCTAGCCACACCCTACTTATTAGCGCGCTTTATTACTGTAATAGCTACTCATCAAATTATAAATAGCCTCAGCAAGCTGTTCATAGCGACCACGTAACGGTGAGCCTGGGCGATAAACTAATACTACTGTACGTTTCGGCTCTGGATGAATACAGTTCAGATAGCAAATACCATCACGGCAGGATTCATGAGGCACGGCCAAATCAGGCAATAATGTAATTCCACTTCCTGCTGCCACCATATTTCTCAGCGTTTCTAGGCTTGTTGCTCGGAAATGTGTATCTTCTTTAGCCCCCGCTTGAAAACAAAAGCCCATCGCTTGGTCACGTAAGCAGTGGCCATCTTCCAACATTAATAATTTCTCGCCAGATAGCTCATTCATCTCGATAGTGTCACGCCCCTGCCATGAGTGACCTTCATAGATGGCGAGCTTCATTGGCTCTTCAAACAAGGGTACAACAATAAAAGGATCTGTTTCTTTCACTTGCGCCAAAATAGCACAATCTAATTTACCGCTATCCAACTGAGCCAACAGTTGCTGTGTCTGTTCTTCATGTAGGTAAATTTCAAGTTTAGGGAAGAGCTTGTGCAATTCAGGAATGATAAGGGGCAAAAGATAAGGCGCGATCGTTGGGATCAACCCTATATGTAAAGGGCCAGACATGCTTTCCCCCTGTAGAGCCGCCATTTCCTGTAAGACTTTAATTTCGCGTAAAATCGTCCTTGCTTGTTCAACAAGTAGCAATCCTTGTTGAGTAAATAAAACCTTGCGGCTAGTCCTTTCTAGTAACATAACCCCAAGTTCTTCTTCTAGCTTACGTATTTGGCCACTCAATGTTGGTTGACTCACATGACAAGAGTCTGCTGCACGACGAAAATGCTTATGCTCAGCTAATGCCACTAAATATTCCAGATCGCGAATGTTCATTTTGTCGCCCTTCTTAATATAAACTGCCAATCAGTATACCAGATATCTAATGCTTTTAACTATCAATTAGAATTGACATGTTCAATAATTCTTCATCATTTGCAACGTGACATTTTGTCTCGCTCACTCAATTTATATCAAAATGTAAATTTAAGTGACTAATTATGAATTAAAAAAATAGGGATAAAATAATATAATTAATTGAAATAATTATTATTTTTTATATTTTGCATGAAATAAAATTTCACTATAAATGCAAAAAATAGAAACAATTATTCATCATATAGCAACACATTATTTACATTATTGTTTTTGATTTAGTTACTCAGGCTACGCTCAAAAAAACACCACAGGTGATAAAATATCAAACTAAATTATTAAAAATAAATGAAATTTAACTCCACAAAAACATCATCAAAGTAATTATTTTCAATATTTTACGCCAATATTTTGCAACATATTATTAACCTAAAAGGACTTTAAATTTATCAAATAGAGCTATATTTATGTAAACAAGAAGGAGAAAAATAGAGACACAAAAGGAAAAGGAAGGTTGACGTTAATGGAATAGTGATTTTCTTGAATGCTGAACACCTGATGTGGGTATAGCTAAAGGAGAAACGCTATGAAAAGCATACAACGTACCTTGAGCCATCAACTAAACCCACTCACATTCATTTATCGAGTGAGTAGATTTCAAACGCCTTGCTCACGACAGAATTACTCGATAAACAACGCATTCATCGTTTTGGGCAACGATTATCTGCCCTAATGATATCTCTCTTAGTCACAAATAGAAAAGCAAACCAAGTTCGATGATTGATGCTATCACTTTCATGATGAGATACACCGCTATGCTAAGAACATGACATCATGCAAAACAAGATAGTGTAAGTATGCAGGCCAACACCGACACATAAACCGTTTAATACAAAAAAGTAGGCCAATTTCATTTTAGTCAGTCAATTTTTATCGAATAGGTATAACGCTATCGTTATATAAAGAAGCTTCATCTAAAAATTAAAAATAAAACAATTAATCGCAATATGCGTATTTCAATCTGTCACCGTTTGATTACAGTGAAAACAGAATAAATCGTAGATAGCGTAATTTAATAATTCACTTACTCGATGAAATATTTAGATACATTATGTTTATTTTTATCATTATTTTATTAATTTCCATTAAAAAATAAATAAAAAATCATTGCAATTTACTTTATATTTCTAATTAAAAAGACAACCAAAATCGCCTCTACATCAACAGATAAAACCATCAAAAAGGAGACAAAAAGAAGCATATAAAGCCAAATACCTACAATGAGTCATCATACACAGAATTAAACTCTAATTATCTTAATTGGGAGGGAATGCGTACAATCAATATTATTAATCAATTTCAAATATATTTACTCACATTTGCTTTTTAAAATTAACACCCAAAGCAAACTTTAATCTATATAATTCGCTTCATCCAAACTTGTGGAAACAATATAAGCGAATTAAGTTACTTAAATATATATCGAGGACTAATACCATGATTAAGAATACAATCAAAACAGCGTTATCTTTTGCTCTGATCGCAACTGCTTTATTTACAACTAACGTTCAAGCAAAAACTAATAGCACAACAATTACATTTAAAGCAATGATTGTATATCCTCCTTGCAACTATTCTTTTAATAACAACAATGCTCAATTAAATTGTTATAATAGTGAAGAGAATAAAGTAAAAACATCAAGTTTTAATTATACAAAGCAATCACCATCTAGCGAATGGAAGAAAACTGAAGACAACCGCAGCATTTATCAATTTAATTGGACTAATAAAGAAAAAGGCTTAGCTATGGTTTCAGTTAAATACCTCTAATATAGTAAAAGGCAATCAAAAACAGTTAGTTATAAACCATAATTCAGCAATAGGTTTTAAGTATGAAAGCGTTACGCTTAAATCTGAAAAGAGTCTTATTTGCTCATTAATGGTATTATTACTCGCCCTGCATTCAGCGTTGCTGATACAGGTTCAATAAAATAAGCATACATTAGAGTGACTGTTCTGACAGGCTCTATCCTGTACGAATGGCTCTTGAAATCGATAGTTAATATTTAATTGCTTAAATGACAAAGCAAATATGACCCAAGAAAGATGAGATCTTAAGGAACAATGAGATTCTAAAAATTGGGAAATAATTAACGATGGTCTAGGAGCTTATATTTATAACTGGATTGGCGAAAGGATACTGTTAGGCCTTTTAACAATTAACTATATTTAAGTATTAAACTTTTAATCGCATGTACGGGGTAGTTACCTACCCCGCCATTTTATCCCACTTTAAACACTATCTTGCAAATTCAATGAGTTAAACCCCTAAACGTGCTTTAGCCTCCGTAATTGCCTTAGCGACTTGTTCCTTTGAAACTCCGCCTTTTGCTAAACGCTTATCTAGACAAGATTGCAATGAGAGGATCTGATACACATCGAGTTGGATAGTATCACTGAATTTTTGCAAATCACTTAATGCCATCTCTTCCAATGCTTTCCCTTGGCTAATCGCAGCAACCACCGCCTCGCCGACAATATGGTGAGCTTCACGGAAAGGAACGCCTTTAGCAACAAGGTAATCCGCCAGCTCAGTAGCATTGGCATAGCCTTGTTTTGCGGCTTCTTCACAACGATTTCGACGAATTTGAATACCATCAAGCACCAGAGCCGCCATATGGAGACAGTCTAACCAAGTATCAAGAGCGTCGAACAACCCTTCTTTGTCCTCTTGCATATCTTTATTGTAGGCTAGCGGTAATCCTTTTAAGGTCATCATCATTCCTGTTAATGCCCCTTGTACACGACCACACTTACCACGGATCAACTCAAGTGCATCAGGATTTTTCTTTTGTGGCATTAATGAAGAGCCTGAAGTGACTTTATCTGAAAGTTCAACAAACCCCGCTTCACCACTGTTAAAGAAAATAAGATCCTCTGCAAAACGGGATAAATGCACCATACCAATACTTGCATCGGATAATAATTCGAGAACATGATCCCTATCTGAAACTGTATCAAGGCTATTACGCGTTGCCGATGAGAAACCTAGCCATGATGCCAGTTGCTCACGGTCGATATCATAAGCAGTTCCCGCTAAAGCCCCACAACCTAGCGGACTAACATCTAAACGTTTTAATGTATCTTTTAGACGACTTTCATCACGCGCTAACATTTCACTATACGCTAAACACCAATGAGCAAAAGTCACTGGTTGTGCACGTTGCAAGTGGGTATAACCGGGCATGACCGCATCTTGGTTATTTTCCGCGGTGATCACTAACGCTTTTTGCAGTTCCACCACAGCTTCTAACAATAGCGCGACTTGATCTTTACACCATAATTTTAAATCGGTGGCAACTTGGTCGTTACGACTACGTCCAGTGTGCAGTTTTTTACCTAAATCACCTACTTTATCAATCAGTTTACCTTCAACCCAGCTATGAATATCCTCGGCATCGCTCTGTAAAATGCGCTCAGGATCATCTTGCACCTCTTTTAATAAGGCATTTAGCGCTTGCTCAAGAGATTGCTGCTCTGCCTCTGATAGCACCCCAACAGTGACCAACGCTTTTGACCATGCAACCGAACCAATAATGTCTTGCTGCGCTAAGCGATAATCGAAACGCAATGAATCATTAAATTGTTTAAACCGCTGATCGGCTTCTTGACTAAAACGTCCACCCCAAAGTGCCATAACTGATCCCTATCTGATTGATAAAATAAATGTGATACCCGACAGCAAATAGCTGTCGGGAAGTGTACATCAATAAAACTATTTCGCTTTGTTCTGCCCTTTTAGCGCACGAATACGCGACGAAAGAGAATACAAACGGATAAAGCCACCAGCATGGCTGTGATCATAAACTTCATCTTCACCAAATGTTGCGAACTCTTCAGAATATAAGCTGTTATCTGCTTTTTTCTGGATAGCAGTTACTTGGCCTTTATACAATTTCAGAACCACTTCACCAGTAACGTCTTGCGCTAAAGATTCTGCTGCTGCTTGCAGTGAATGACGCAAAGGCGCAAACCAACGACCATCATAAACCACGTAGGACATTTCTAAGCCTAGTTGCTCACGCCATTTAAAGCTGTCGCGATCGAGAACGAGTTGCTCAATGCCACGTAAAGCAGCCATCATGATGGTGCCTCCTGGGGTTTCGTAACAGCCACGAGACTTCATACCAACTAAACGGTTTTCAACAATATCAATACGGCCGACGCCATGTTTAGCACCGAGGACGTTTAAAGCTTCAAGACATCCCAGCGGAGATAATGTTTGGCCGTTAACAGAAACCACTTCCCCTTGTTTCACACCGACAGTCACTAGCTCTGCTTCATCTGGTGCATCTTTCGGATCGACCGTCCAGACCCAGCAATCTTGGTTTGCCGCATTCCATGTGCTTTCTAATACGCCGCCTTCGGTAGAAATATGCCATGCGTTTTCATCACGACTATAAATTTTTTCTAAACTGGCTGTCGTTGGAATATGACGCTCTTTCAGGTAATCCAATAGGGCTTCACGCGAACGCAAATCCCACTCACGCCATGGCGCAACAACTTTTAGCTGTGGCGCAAGTGCGCTATAAGTGCTTTCAAAACGCACTTGGTCATTTCCTTTACCTGTTGCGCCATGCGCTACCGCGTCGGCACCAACTTTCAGAGCCAGTTCAACCTGTGCCTTAGCAATAATAGGACGTGCCATTGAAGTCCCTAACAGGTAGCTTCCCTCATAGAGCGCGCCAGTTTTCAATACTGGGTAGATATACTCTTTGACAAACTCTTCACGTAGATCGACCACATGGCATTCCGATGCACCTGATTGCAATGCTTTTTGCTCAACGCCAACGAGATCTTCTCTGTCTTGTCCTACATCGGCAACGAAAGCAACCACTTCGCAATCATCATAGTTTTCTTTTAACCATGGAATAATTGCCGATGTATCTAGACCACCTGAATATGCTAATACAATTTTTTTAATGCCCTTTTTCATAACTTACCTATCCCGATTCCGCTCAATTAAAAAGTTTTCATTCATTCTTGGTGGTCGCGCCAACCAAACGCATCCGCTTTAGGATGCTAAAATCCGTGTGCCAATAGCAGTACCGTTAAATAGAGCTGGTAGTTGCTCTGCATGACGCCAACTGGCGATATCGACAGGACGTTGCAATGTTTTGGCTGCCTCTAATGCGGCATTAACTTTTACGATCATGCCGTCCGTGATAATGCCTTGCTCAATTAACTTCTGTGCTTTTTCCGTTGTCATTTCATTAATTTTTTGACCCTTACCATCAAGGATGCCACTGACATCTGATAGCAATACGAGATCCGCATTTAACGCTTGTGCGATGGCTGTTGCGGCTTGGTCGGCATTAACATTCATCAATAACCCTTCTTCGGTCACGCCGATGGAACTAATGATTGGTAAATAGCCTGCACCGAGTAAAAGCTGTAATAATTTAGCGTCACCCGGCTTTGCATCGCCGACATGCCCAAGTTCGTCATTTAATTGAGTGACGACAGCACTTTGCCCATCCCCCAAAGATAACCCAACTGCTTGTAACTGATATTTCGTTGCCCACGCCAACAATGTTTTATTGGCGGTGCCAGCCAACGCGCCTGTGATAATGTCTATCTGATCAGCAGGCGTCACACGCAATCCTTGCTTTTTAACCACCGGTAGTTGCAGCTTTTGCATTAGCTCATCCACCAAGCAACCACCACCATGCACGATCACTAAAGGTCGTTGATGAGATTGACGATAGGTTTGTAATGCATTAAACAATCTTTCAAGCGCTTCTTCGCTATCGAGTAATACACCGCCCAATTTAATCACTAATGGTTGCATGGGGTTTATCCTTAAATAAGTTCGTTGGCACTAAAATAGTGATTGCGTTTCATTGAAACCGAAACGAATATTCATGCACTGCACAGCTTGCGCGGCAGCCCCTTTTAATAGGTTATCTTCTGTTCCGACTAAGATCAGGTGCTCACCTTTTAACACAAAGCCGATATCACAAAACGGTGTGCCTACCACTGATTTCAGGGCAGGAACACCTTTTTCATACAAACGGACTAATGGCTTATTTTGATAAGCATCTTTGAATACTTGACGAATTTGTTCGTCTGTCACTCCGCGATTCACTTTGCAGGTAATGGTGGCCAAAATACCGCGTGAAAAATTCCCCAAGTGCGGAGTAAAAATAACTTCACGACCTAAATGGATTGCAATTTCGGGTTGATGGCGATGCGTGAAGATGCCATAGGGTTGTAAACTCACTTCACAAAAACTGTTGGTCATTGACGCCTTACGACCTGCCCCAGAAACACCACTCGTCGCATTAATCACTGGCCACATATGGTCATCGAGTAACTTGGCGTCGATCAGTGGTTTTAGTGCTAATTGAGAAACCGTTGGATAACACCCCGGCACGGCAATTAACTGTGCTTGACGAATTTTATCGGCTTGCCACTCAGCTAAACCGTAAACTGCTTGATTTAACCACTGACTGTTTGTATGTTCGAAACCATAATATTTCGGATAGAAAGTGGCATCTTGAACACGATAAGCCCCAGACAGATCAAATACGACACACCCTGCTTCTAGGAACTGAGGCGCAATGTCATGGCTAACTTCGTGAGCGGTTGCAAGAAAGACAACATCAATACCTTGTGCCGCGGCTGCAACATCGGTTAATGGCAACACGGGCATATCGATAATGCCTTTATACTGGGGATGCAACTCAGAGAAGCACTTACCTGCATCAGCACTTTGCGCTGAAACCATCAATCCCTGAAGGTTTATTTCAGGATGACGCTGCAGATAGGCTGCCAATTCCGCTCCAGTATAACCACTGGCCCCGATAATGAGTGTGTTCAACATAGATTTCTACCTTGTGCTCGTGACCCAAACAGTTTAATGTGTATTTTTATTCAAATAAAGTGCATGAATATTGATACTATTATGGATAAAGGCTGTCAACAGTGAATATTAAATTACCTGCATTTATTGAGATTTATCGCCAATTAATTGCCACTCCTTCTATCAGTGCTACTGATGCGCAACTCGATCAGAGTAATAAAGCCTTAGTAGAATTACTGGGTGGATGGCTGGAAACCCTCGGATTTACGGTCAATATTCAACCTGTACCGGATACCCGTGATAAATACAACCTACTTGCCTCAATAGGGGAAGGAAATGGCGGCCTAATGCTGTGTGGGCATACCGATACAGTTCCTTTTGATGAAGGGCGTTGGAGTAAAAACCCTTTTGCGCTATCAGAGCATGACGGCAAGTTATACGGTCTCGGCACTGCCGACATGAAAGGTTTTTTCGCTTTCATTGTCGATGCCTTACGTGACATTGATACCCGTAAATTAACTCGCCCATTGCATATACTTGCAACCGCAGATGAAGAAACCTCAATGGCAGGCGCGCGTTACTTTGCAGCCAGTACACAACTTCGTCCTAATTTTGCCATTATTGGGGAGCCGACCTCATTACAACCGATACGTGCGCACAAAGGGCATATTTCGAATGCCATCCGTATTACGGGGCAATCAGGTCATTCAAGCGACCCAGAAAGAGGCGTGAATGCTATCGAATTAATGCATGAGTCTATTTCACATCTGATGACGCTACGTAATACATTGAAAGAGCGTTATAACAATCCTGCTTTTGTGATCCCTTACCCGACGATGAATTTTGGTCATATTCATGGGGGTGATGCGGCTAACCGTATTTGTGGATGCTGTGAATTACATATGGATATTCGTCCATTGCCGGGGCTGACCTTGCAAGATTTGGATGAGCTATTAAATGAGACGTTGGAGCCTGTAAAAGCAAGATGGCCAGGACGCTTAACAATTGAGTCTCTCCATCCCCCTATTCCTGGGTATGAGTGCCCAACGGATCATAAAATGGTGGCTGTGATTGAACAGTTACTGGGTCAGAAAGCTGAGACGGTCAACTATTGCACTGAAGCGCCGTTTATTCAGGCGCTATGTCCGACACTTGTGCTCGGCCCTGGCTCGATTGAGCAAGCACATCAACCTGATGAGTTTATCGATATGAAATTTATTGAACCGACTCGCCAACTGCTCAGCCAACTGATCGAACATTTCTGCCTGACTGAATAAAAATGTGTTGCGCGCAATAACTTCGGGTTATTGCGCCATTTGTTAACATGAATTTTTTTCCAGTTACGACTGAAAAACCCTCACAACACTATTTCATTTAAGTGTTGACTCTGCATGAATATCCGGTAATCTTTGTTTAGACGTCTAAACGTATAGACACTTAAATGGATATAATAAACTATCGATACCATAATGGTTTCGCTATATACAAAGTCATGAGGTCAGGGTATGAGTTTCTTTCACGCAAATCAGCGCGAAGCGCTAAATCAAAATTTAGCTGAATTAGATGGACAAATTAATGTCTCTTTTGAATTTTTTCCGCCGCGCACTGAAGAGATGGAACAGACCCTTTGGAAATCTATTGATAGGTTGAAAAACCTCAAACCAAAATTTGTCTCTGTTACTTATGGCGCAAACTCAGGTGAGCGTGATAGAACCCATAGCATTATTAAAGATATCAAAGAAAAAACAGGGTTAATCGCTGCGCCTCATTTAACCTGTATCGATGCAACACGCGATGAACTCAGAGAAATTGCACGTGATTATTGGAACAGCGGTATCCGCCAAATTGTTGCATTACGCGGTGATCTCCCCGATAACAGCCGTAAGCCAGATATGTATGCAGCCGATCTCGTTGAGCTGCTCAAAGCAGAGGCAGATTTTGATATCTCCGTAGCGGCTTATCCCGAAGTGCACCCTGAGGCCAAAAGTGCACAGGCTGACTTAATTAGTTTGAAAAAGAAAATTGATGCAGGAGCCAACCGTGCGATTACGCAATTTTTCTTTGATGTAGAAAGTTATTTGCGTTTTCGTGACCGCTGCGTCGCAACAGGTATTGATGTTGAAATTGTCCCTGGCATTTTACCTGTTTCAAATTTCCGCCAACTTGAGCGGTTTGCCAAACTAACCAATGTACGAATTCCATCATGGATGAGTAGAATGTACGAAGGCCTTGATAATGACCCTGAAAGCCGTAATTTGGTGGGTGCTTCAATCGCCATGGATATGGTGAAAATTTTAAGCCGTGAAGGGGTGAAAGATTTTCACTTCTACACCTTAAACCGTTCTGAACTCACATATGCGATTTGCCACACGCTTGGTGTAAGGCCATAGCCTCTATCTCCAAATAGTATGAAGGCCGCACTTTGCGACCTTCATACATCTTGTTTTATTACCAACTCCCTGACGCACCGCCACCGCCACTGGATCCACCACCACCTCCGCTGGAACTATCACTTGATGAACTCGATGAACTCGATGAACTCGAAAAGTCTGATGAGCTAAAAGAAGAAGAAGAGGGTAAATAATAGTAACGGCAAATATCATGCCATTCCCGTCGTTGTTGTCGGTAAGTAGGCGAAATGGTATGGATCACAAGAAACAGTATTGGAGTAGCAAACATGCTCCCTACCACAAAAAATAGCGCCACAAACAGGAATAAAATAGGGCTAAAATCTCCTTCTAGCCATATCGCCAATAACATGAGTGCTAAATAATAGAGTATCGTCATCAACAAGGTACTAAATAACGAAGGAAAGTAGTATTTATATTGATAATACTTTTTCAGCTTGGCTAACTGTTTCTGTTTCTTTGCCCGTTTGGATTTACTCGCATGCTCTATGCTATAAATTTCTTTTTCAAGATATAGCCGACGCTTTTTAGTACCATAAAATAACATCGTAAAATAAGCTGCGATAAATGATATAAAATAGAAAAGCTTATAATGTTCTACACTCTTTGGTAGCACAATTCCATTATGCACTTCCCCCATTTGATAGTCTGGTGCCTCATTCATCACATTAATTGCACGAGATACGCCATTTTGGATCCCAGCGTAATACTGGTTGTCTTTAAAATCAGGTATCATACTTTGACGAATGATACGCCCAGCAATCGCATCGGTCATGACCCCTTCATAACCATACCCAACTTCAAAGCGCACATTGCGCTCGTCTATCGATACAACCAGCAATACACCATTATTTTTGCCTTTTTGGCCTAACCCCCAACGATTAAACGCGCGTAATGAAAATTGCTCTATTGTTTCATTACCTGTAGTTGGAACAATATAAACAACAAATTGTGTGCCATCACCACGCTGCTTTTCAAAATTTAATAACTGGCTATTTAAAGTGTGGTATTGCGACTCACTTAATAGGCCTGCACGGTCGAGCACCCTATCACTACCCAATGCAGGGAGTTGAATTCGCTGCGTAGCCCAGCTTCCACTGCTAAATACACAGAACAATAATAGCCAGATCACATGCCGATATTTCAATTAAAATCCACCGTAGGTACTGTTTTTATCGCCTGTTCGTTATCTGCTTTAAAATTCGCTTTTGCAGAATACCCAAAATAACTTGCAATCAAGTTGCTAGGAAACTTTCTGATTTGTGTATTGTATTGACGAACGGCTTCAATATAACGACCCCTTGCAACGGTAATGCGATTTTCAGCGCCTTCCAGTTGCGTCATTAAATCTTGATATAATGGGCTGGCTTTAAGATCAGGATAACTTTCCGATATGGCTAATAAACGGGATAATGATTGCCCTAATTGTGCTTGTGCTTTTTGATACTCCGCTAAAATAGCCGGATCTGATAATGCACTTGCATCCACTTTAATTTGCCCCACTTCCGTCCTTAATTTCACAACTTCCATGAGAACTTTATTTTCATAACCAGAGTAACCTTTTACCGTATTGACTAAATTCGGAATAAGATCAGCACGACGTTGATATTGGTTAATCACTTCGGATGCGGCAGCGTCAACAACCTCATCATTTTGCTGAATACTATTGTAGTTGGTAACGACAATGACCGAAATAATAATGATAAGAGCTAAAATGGAGATAATCAGTTTACGCATTGTGATGACACTCTATCCTTCGTATATCCATTGTTGAGCACAACAGAAATAAATTGAATCTGACCTACATTCATCATTCCATTAATTCATCGATAGAAAGTGAATAGTTTGATATATGAGCGAGCTAGCTCTATTTAGTACAGAACTAATCCCTATTTTAGCAACTTAACATAAATATTGATAAAATTCTTGCCGTCTATTTAAATAAGATAAGCGATATCACGCGGTAAAACGAAATACAGAAAAATGTGTCGGACGCTGTCAATTATTCGTCAATAGATAAATAAAAAAGAAGGCCCCATTTCAACTTGGCAGCCTTCTTACTGTTGTCGTACGTGATGTGATATTGCACATTTTATCGGCCAAACCAGCGCATTGATCTGGCCAAAATATTATCTTCTAGCCGGTATTACGCATCCCCGCTGCAACACCTGCAATCGTCACCATCAACGCTTGCTCAACGCGAGGATCCGGATGCTCTTGCTGGCGAGAACGGTGTAGTAGCTCGGCCTGTAAAACGTTTAACGGGTCCGTATAAACATTACGTAAAGCAATTGACTCCGCAATCCAAGGTAAGTCAGCCATTAAGGCTTCATCTTTGGACACCGCCAGCACACTCTTAATATCTTCAGAGAGCTGCTCACGTAATTTCACACCCAGAGGCCAAAGGCGCTCCTCCACTAAACGGTGATCATAATATTCAGCCAGCCACAAGTCAGCCTTCGCATAAACCATTTCCAGCATGGCGATACGGGTATTAAAGAACGGCCATTGTTGCCACATTTCATCTAATATGGCTTGTTTGCCTTCTTTCTCAATCACATATTTTAACGCTGCTCCCGCCCCTAACCAAGCAGGCAACATGAGGCGATTTTGTGTCCATGCAAAAATCCATGGGATCGCACGTAATGTCTCAACGCCCCCCGTTGGACGGCGTTTTGCCGGACGAGACCCCAACGGCAACTTGCCTAATTCTAGCTCTGGTGTTGCAGCGCGGAAGTAAGGTACAAAATCAGGCTGCTCACGAACATAATCACGGTACATCGCACAAGAAACGTCAGAGAGGGTATCCATCACTGATTTCCACTCTTGTTTTGGCTCCGGTGGCGGCAGTAAATTAGCTTCTAAAATCGCGCTTGCATACAGCGCAAGGCTGCTAATCGCCACTTGTGGTAGACCAAACTTAAAGCGGATCATTTCACCTTGTTCAGTCACACGTAATCCCCCTTTCAGGCTGCCCGGCGGTTGTGACAAGAGTGCTGAATGAGCGGGCGCACCACCACGGCCAATAGTGCCTCCACGTCCATGGAACAAGGTTAAAGTGACCCCTTCTTTGTCGCACAACTTAATCAGCGCATCTTGTGCACGATATTGCGCCCATGATGCCGCCATCACCCCAGCATCTTTTGCCGAATCAGAGTAGCCAATCATGACCATTTGGCGGTCATCAATCAGCTCACGATACCACTCAATGCTCAAGAGTTTTTGCATAACACTTTCAGCATTATTCAAATCTTCAAGTGTTTCAAACAGAGGTGCGACAGGCAGGCGAACGGATGCCCCCGCCTCTTTGAGGAGCAATTTAACGGCCAGAACATCGGAAGGAACTTTCGCCATCGAAATGACGTAAGCTGCGATGGAGTCATTTTTCGATTCTGCGATCACGCGGCAAGTTTCAAATACTTCTGCCGTCTCAGGGCTTGGTTGCCAATGACGAGGGATCAACGGCCGACGAGATTGTAATTCAGACAGTAAAAAGGCTTGTTTTTCCTCTTCACTCCAAGCTGCATAATCTCCTAACCCAAGATATTGCGTTAATTCAGCAAGCGCTTCTGTATGGCGAGTACTTTCTTGGCGAACGTCAATGCGAACGAGTTGCAAGCCAAAACTCCGTATACGACGTAACGTATCGAGTAACTGCCCATTAGCAATAATGCTCATACCACAGGCCATTAACGATTGATAACAGGCATATAGTGGATCCCACAATTGGGCATTGTCGGTCAGTAAATCGGCTGGTGGTAGTGCTTGTTCGCCTTTTACCTTGCGTTCTAAATACTCTAATGTGGAAAAGAGTTGGCTACGCAAATTTTTTGCAATTTGCCGGTAAGGTTCATCTACCTCATCTCCCCCAGCGAACGCCCGTAACTCAGGTGTCGCTTCGGTCATGGACAGTTCAGAAACCAACACCTGGATATCTTTTAAAAAGAGATCTGCGGCTTTCCAGCGGCTAAGTAGTAATACATGGCGAGTCACTTCCGCAGTCACATTCGGGTTACCGTCGCGGTCTCCTCCCATCCAAGAAGTAAAACGAATTGGGTTTGCTTCGACAGGCAGTTCAGCACCAATTGAGTCTTCTAATTGCTCATTAAATTCACGTAGGAAAGCCGGAACCGCTTCCCAAAGTGAGTTTTCAACTACGGCGAAACCCCATTTGGCTTCATCAATTGGCGTTGGACGTATTTTACGGATTTCGTCAGTGTGCCACGACTGAGCGACCAACTGACGTAAACGACGCATGATATTGTTGCGTTCGTAATCAGCCAGATCATCATGATCGAGTTGTGATAAGCAGGTATTCACTTCAACCAATTTATGGATCAAGGTGCGGCGTGCGATTTCAGTAGGATGGGCCGTTAGCACCAATTCGATCGACAGTTGGTTAACCGCTTGACGAAGATCACTATCGGTAAAGTTTTTCTCTTTTAAACGACTAAACAGCTTTTTAAGTGCCACAGGGTTACTCGCTGCTTCACCATGTGGCGAAATGCTATGATATTGTTCGGCAACGTTTGTCAGGTTCAAAAATTGGTTAAATGCTCTTGCAACCGGTAATAGTTCATCATTAGATAGGTTTTGCAGTGTCATCAACAGCTTTTGGCGTTGTACTTCATTGCCTGCACGCGATGATTTTGACAACTTACGAATTGATTCGACTTTATCGAGGATATCCTCACCTAATGCTTCCTTGATTGTGTCGCCAAGTAGCTTACCCAGCATACTGACATTACTGCGCATTGCGGAATATTGCTGATTCATGAGACTCCTGACCTTGTGCTTTTGGCAGAATGCTACCCCGACCTAAGTTTGCTGACGGTTAACAAACTGCGACCTAATTTCCTGTAATTAAATTTCAACCAACTGCGATAGAATTATTGTTTTGTGATGCAGTCGCCAAATTTTACCCTTGCCTCTATATAGATATCAGAAAAAAAGCGCTTTGGGGGATTTTTCTGAAATTTAATTACACCCTCATTCTTATTAGTTTTTCTTATTTAAGTCTTGTTTTAGCGCAATATATTGTCGATTCAGCACTTTTAAGACATGAATCTTGCTTAAGATTTAAATCATCAGAACAAAAAGGCAAAAAATAAAGAGGAAAAAATTAAGCGGTAGATAGGCACCGTCGCCGATGCCTATCTTTAAACGAAATTAAAGTAGTTGTGAAAGGCGATTAAGGTCGGATTGGATCGCCCCCGCGGTAACATCACGACCAGCGCCGGGCCCCCGTATGACTAATGGATTATCACGATACCAACGACTTTCAATAGCAAACACATTATCACCCGGCAGCAGCGATGACAGTGGATGATCAGGCTTAACTGCCTCTACACCAACCCGAGCACGCCCTTTTACCGCATCAAACCGTGCAACATAACGCAACACCATTCCCATTTCTTGAGCCGCTTCTAAACGTTGCTGCATCTGCTCATTGATAACTGCACTATTTTCAAAGAACTCATCCAAAGAGCCAGACTCTGCTTGGGCAGGTACTAATGATTCAACACGCACATCACTCGGCTCAATTTCATAACCTGCTTCACGCGCTAAGATGATCAATTTACGCATCACATCTTGCCCTGAAAGGTCAATGCGGGGATCTGGCTCCGTCAAACCTTGCTGCCATGCTTGTTCCACTAATTCACTAAACGGCACTGAGCCATCGAATTGTAAAAACAGCCACGATAACGTCCCTGAGAAAATACCACTTATCGCTAAGATGGCATCACCACTCTCTTTCAGGTCACGTACCGTATAGTTAATAGGTAACCCAGCCCCAACTGTCGCGTTATATAACCAATGGCGGCCAGTTTTCGTAAAAGCATCACGTATTTGACGATATTGTTGGGTTTGTGCGGCTCCCGCAATTTTGTTCGCACTGATGACATGGAACCCATAGCTGGCAAAATCCACATAGCTTTCAGCAAGAGATTCGCTCGCGGTCACATCAAGCACGACTAGATCATCATATGGATGGGCGCGCATCCATAAAAATAGATTATCATCTTCATGCTCGACAGCTTCATCATCAAAGAAAGCGAGTGCACGGCTTGGATCAATGCCTTGATAATTCAGTAAACTACGGCGGCTATCGACTACCCCTGCTAGGACAAAATCAAAATCACTGCGTGCCGAGATATTTGGTTGCTCGGCAGCAAAAAGTTCCAACCAACGCGCACCAATGTTACCCTTCCCAAACAAGACTAAGCCAATGCGTTTTTCAGCACGGAAGAGGCTTTGGTGCATACCTTGAATTAAAGGGTCGGTCTGGTTTGAACGCAATACTGCGACGAGGCTGATCCCCTCTTCTGAGTGCCAAACAAACTCGACAGGTTGATCTTTTAACTCCTCATAGAAACGATGGCTATGCAGTGGGTTCTTGCACACCCCAGCCCCCACCAATGCAACTAATGAAAAACCTTCACGAAGTGATAAGGTGCCCGGTAACCCAGCTTCTTCTAAAACATTCAGTGCACTTTCAACCACTTCAGAGGTATAGCAGAACTGTAATAAATTCCTATCTGAGTGGATGCCATGCGCCAGTGGCCGTAACTGAGTACGTTTTAATAATAAGTCGATATCTTTATATATCTGATTAAAATCGCGCCCCTGTGCCAGCCTTAACTCAATTAGGCAAACATCATCATGGCTAGTGACTATTTTAGCACCTGTTCCTGAAGCCAAAACACGCTCAATCTTTGTCGAACCCTGCTCAGGCTGATAGCTACATCTTAACTGTAGATCGATATTACTGACGGAAACGGGTTGCAACGTGCGAGTGTGCAGCACCGGCGCAGCAAGACGAGCCAACTCACTTGCCTCATCCAGCCGCAACAATGGCAGTAAACATGCGTCTTTGATTTTACGAGGATCCGCACTGTAAACCCCCGCCACATCACTCCAAATGGTGACTTTCTCGACCCCTGCTAATGCACCGACTTGTGTTGCAGAGTAATCGCTCCCATTACGCCCTAGTAGAACAGTCTCTCCCGCATGGTTACGAGAAATAAACCCTGTAACAACAAGGCGATGCTGAGGATATTGCACTAAAATCTGTTGTAATAAATGGCGTGATTGCGATTCATCGACCTGAGGCTGAGCCGCTCTTTCTGCACGTAAAAACGTACGCGCATCAAGCCAAGCACTTTGCATACCCGCCTCTTCTAATACTGCCGACATGAGACGAGCAGACCAGATTTCACCATGACCGACCACTTCAGCGTAAGAAGCATCATTAATAGGTTTATCTAACAAAGCGCTTAAGCGTTCGAGATCTTCAACAAACTGGCGATTTAATTGTTCTGCTTTTTCTTCAGGCAATAGCCCATGGATCAATTCTTGCTGATAGCGACGTAAATATTGTTGAACTTGATGAGCCGAAATGCGATCACTTTGACTCAATTTCAACCAATTAATAAGCTGATTTGTTGTACTTCCAGCGGCGGACACGACCATTAAGTCACCAGATTGGCTATAATTCGCCATAATGTTGGCAACTCGCTGATAACATTTTACATCGGCTAAACTACTACCCCCAAACTTATGTAACTGGCGATGGCATGGCCCCGCCTCGACTGCTGTCAGTACACTCATCAAATACTCCACTAACGTTGTGCTGCTATCCTAAATGCATTGTCTAAATCTGCAATGAGATCTTGGCTATCTTCGATGCCCACAGAAATGCGCAATAAACTATCTGTGATCCCTGCTGCCGCCCGAGCCTCCGCCGACATACCTGCATGTGTCATGGTGGCAGTATGCGAAATAAGCGTTTCAACACCACCTAATGACTCAGCAAGTGTAAATAATGACAGTGTGCTCAAAAACCGACGTAACTGTTGTTCATCGCCATTAAATTCAAAACTCAACATCGCCCCAAAACCTTTTTGCTGTTTCACAGCAAGATCATGGCCGATATGATCTGCTAACCCAGGATAATATAACTTTTTCACCAACGGTTGGGCTTTAAGATAATTGACGATTTCTTGGGTGTTCGCCTGCTGCTGCTTAATTCTGGGTGACAGCGTTCTCATTCCTCTTAACAACAGATAACTATCAAATGCCCCACCAGTGACGCCAATATTATTCGCCCACCATGCTAATTCTATGGCCCATTTTTCCTCTTTGGCAATCACTGCCCCCGCAATAATATCTGAATGACCATTAAGATATTTTGTACAAGAATGCACCACAAAATCGGCACCTAACGCGATAGGTTGTTGTAAGACAGGGCTTAAAAACGTGTTATCTACAACAACAAACGCCCCTGCATCATGCGCTAATCGTGCAATCTGCTCAATATCATAAATACTTAATAGTGGGTTACTTGGTGTTTCAATTAAGACTAACTTCGGCTTTTTCGCTAACGCCGCAAGAAGCTCTGATCGGTTATTTTGATTAATAAACTGAACCTGATAGGCTCCCCGTTGGTGCTGGCTATTAAATAAACGATAGCTCCCCCCATAACAATCATGTGGGGCTACCAAGAGATCACCCGGTTGCAGAAAAACAGTGCATAAAAGATGTAATGCCGACATGCCGCTGTTGGTCATTACCGCACCGCTGCCGCCTTCAAGTTGTGCAAGTGTCCTTTGCACAATATCGCGCCCAGGATTACCTCTACGCGAATAGTCATGAACTCGAGGCTCATTAAAGCCGGTAAAATTATAAGTACTCGATAGGTAAATAGGGGGCACGACGCAGCCAAACTGCGAGTCTTCATTTAATCCATTGTGAATAGCGATAGTCGACGGTTTGAGGGCCATAAACGCTTCTCCTGATTGACGGTGAGTCAAATAATACCCACTGGATGTTTGGACGTCAATATATCTAGACGTCTAAACCTCTTTACGTTTATATCAAGTAATGGAATAATCATCCCTAATGATTATGCGTAAATTGATTGTAATTTGCGCAATGTAAATTAACGCATTAATTTAAAACAGAAATTATGATAATTTATGTGATGCGTATACTAACTTATATGTCGGTTTGAGATCTGAGATTATTCATATTTGTTCTTTGAAAGATGACGGGCATATTATTTTTTTATTATTGATGAAACTAACCAAGGTAACTCATGGCTGAATGGAACGGTGAATATATCAGTCCGTATGCTGAGCATGGCAAAAAAAGTGAGCAAGTTAAAAAAATTACAGTCTCTATCCCATTAAAAGTGCTGAAAATTTTAACTGATGAGCGCACTCGTAGACAAATCAATAACTTGCGTCATGCAACGAACAGTGAATTACTGTGTGAAGCTTTCTTGCATGCCTTCACTGGACAGCCGCTGCCAAATGATGAAGATTTGCGTAAAGAGCGCAGTGATGAAATTCCTGAGGCTGCAAAAGAGATTATGCGTGAATTAGGTATTGACCCAGAAACTTGGGAATACTAAACGCTATCCCCTTATCTTATTCGTCTTAATTGGCGAAGGGTGATCAATCACTAAGATAAGGGGAATTATTCCTATTTATTTCTATTTCAGACTTTCCTTCAAGCTTTATTTTTTGTGCTTATTTACACTTTACGTGCTTCTTCCATAGAAAATAAAATACGTAAGGATTAAAGTCATGAGCTCCTATTTTCAAGCTACTGCGACGTTATTCGGTGCCGCTTTGTTGGTCACTACTGGCTGCTCTTCTTATCCACGACAAGTGGTAGACTCTCGCTCAGATGTGGCATATGAAGCACAATCTACATCCAGTGCAAAAACATTGGGTACACAATGGGGTGAAGATATCCGCTCTTCCGTCCAAGGCGTGACAGCCACTCGCATGACGAATCAACCCTATGATACTGTCACTATTTATTATCAAGGTGAACGCGTACCAAATCATGCTTACACCCAACCTTATATCAAGGTATTTCCTCTCTCTGTCGCAGTAATCAATGAGTATGGGCAACCAATGCCAATTTACCGCAATTCCCAAGGGCAATATAAACTGCCAGCCACTGAGGGTATGCGCTATACATTGCGGATCCTAAATAGCGATAGAAATAAAACTTATGAGGTAGTGACAACGGTCGACGGCCTTGATGTCCTCAATGGGCAAGCAGGTTCTTACCAAAATAATGGTTATTTAATTCGACCAGGCAAAAAACTGACCATTGAAGGTTTTCGCAAGAATAACAACCAAGTTGCCGCATTTCGTTTTGCAGCGCCTGAATCATCCTACGTGAATCAAAACGTACAAGGCGATGAACGAAATATTGGCGTTATCGGTATCGCTTTTTTTGAAGTGCGCGAAACCTTACCATTATGTGACGCTAATCCGTTCCCAGCGGATACACAATATGCACCGGCACCTTGCCGCAAATATTAATAGCTATATAGGACAATTAGCGTATTAACCAATACGCTAATATTGGTGTAATATAGATTACTCATAATCTCCAAATTAAAATTAATTGTTCCTCATTAAAAACAAAAAAAATGACTTTGTTAGATTAAAATTCAAAGTCACAAGCGATAAGTATCATTATTACTGATTTAATATTTTTCTTATTTACATTTCTATTATATAAAAAATACGCTTTTCTTTAGAAAAAAATATTTATATTGAGCACTATTCTTTCATAGACATCCTAAAACACAATATTCAACACCCTGATTCAGCTTATTATTTTGATTTAAACCCAAACTCAACATTAAACGTTTTGTTTATTTTTCATTCTATTATAATGAACTAATAATTGTCGAGGTAATATTAGAACATTTACTTAATAAGTAATTTGATAACTCATTATCTCATTCTACTTCCTACTATTATTACGTAATAAATTATGAGAAAAAATAAAATCAGCACATTTGTCGCTATTGGTATTTCATTACTAGCAGCACAAAGTTATGCGGCAGAAAAACCACTTGAAATAGAAAAGAAAATAAATTTGGATAACCGAAAAGGATTTTATTCTGAGGCATTGCATATTTCTGCAGATGGCAAAATCATTGTTATGAATCTTGCTAGCGATACGCAAAGAGACAATCTTTTCCGTTGGACTGAAAAAAGTGGTCTGGTGAGCTTAGGAACACTGAAATCAGATAATAGTGGCAGCATATCAACCAATGGCATATCAAAAAATGGTTCAGTTATCATCGGTTATTCAGAGACTGACGATGGGCAAGGTAATGCATTTCGATGGACTGAAAAAACGGGGATACAAAGCTTAACCCCAAATGCACACTCCTATGCACAAGCTGTTTCTGATGACGGAAGCGTTATTACGGGCCAGATATTTACAAATGATGGCAGTCACTTAGGAAATGCCTTTATCTGGACTGAAGATAAGGGCATACGTAGCTTAGGGACACTAAAAAGCGATAATTCAGGCCTTTCCGATCCTAATGGCATCTCTGCGGATGGTTCTACTATTGTCGGTGATTCAAGCACTGACAGTAATGCCATGAATGCTTTTAGATGGACAGAAAAGACAGGAATGCAGGGGTTAGGCACCTTAAAATCTGATGGTTCCGGTAACTCTGCAGCCAATGCGACTTCTGCAAATGGACTCGTTGTCGTTGGCTTCTCAGACACCGATAACAACCAAAATAATGCTTTCAGATGGACAGAAACCACAGGCATGATTGGCCTCGGTACACTTAGAGCGGATAAAAGTGGTCAGTCTAGTGCTGATTTTGTCTCAAAAGACGGCTCTGTTGTGGTTGGGAGTTCAGATAGTGAGTTTGCCCATGAACAACAAACTTTCCGTTGGACAGAAAAAACAGGCATGGTTAGCCTTGGTTCATTAAAAGCCGATAATTCTGGATTCTCCGAGGCTCTTGATATGAATGGGAGTGGTTCTGTGATTGTTGGCGAAGCCTATAATGATCACAATGAACTTAGTGCGTATCGCTGGTCTGAAAGTACAGGGATGGTTGGTTTAGGCACCCTAGCATCTGATAATAGAGGCTCCTCAACGGCATATGCCGTTTCCGAAGATGGCTTGATTATTGTTGGTGCCGCTCAAACAGATGAAGATGATATCCATGCAACCCTTTGGAAGATCAAGGGTTCAGAAACTGAACCGAATATCGTGACCGTTGACGCCACTCATTCAAGCTATGCAATGTCACGCACGGCAAACCGAGGGTTTAAAGTTCTCGATTTTTATCAAAGTAGTTTAAATCATTTAAGTAATAGCCGTTGCCAATTAGGCGACAGTAGCTACTGTGTTGGTCTTTTCTCTCAATATGATAGCCTAAGTGATAATCATCGCGTTGCAACTGGTCTGTATAGCGCATTACGTTTACCTGCTGAAAATTGGACTGTCGGTGCAGCAGTGAATTTTGCTCATAATACGACCTTAGCGGATAATTATGACACCCGAAACAATAGCCGCCCGGCTATTGGTTTATTCACTCGCTATCAACAAAACCTGAATAACAACGGTCTATATGCAGACTTATCCGCTTCATATCTAAATCAAGATGTCCGTATCACTCGTGATACATTGAAAAATACAGAAGCAGGGGAAGGAAATGCAACCATCAAAGGCTATCAAGCACGCCTAAGTATTGGTTATGGTCTTCCATTAACCTCTCAGACGCGGTTAATGCCTGAAGTTGCTTTATCCTATAAAAAAATTAGCCGTAGCAGCTATACCGAGACCAAAAATGCTGAATTTGCAGCAGAATATGGCCGTATGGGTAACAAACGTACCGATCTGCAATTAGGAATGAATATCAAACATAATCTCAATGAGGTATTCCAAGTAGATGGTAAGATTGGTACAGATATTAAACTCAATAGTGATCGTGATGCGTTTACGGGTTACATCCCTTATGTCGGTGCGTATACCTACGATAAAGGTGATGAGCGTACTGTTAACCCTTACGCAGTTGCAGGGCTCAATATTAACGTTACCCAAAACTCAACAATACGCACCAGTGTCGGTTGGCAACAAACTGACTACAAACATGACAGTGTAAATGTAGGTTTAGGCTATTCTTATCACTGGTAAGAACCCAATGGCTGGAAGGCGTTAAATGATTTTCAGCCATATTACCCCCATTAAAAAAGGGAAACTGAGTTTCCCTTTTTTTTGCATTTCACAGGCTTGATTACTTCTTCGCGCCTGGGATGCTGAAACGTTTGTTAAAGCGATCAACACGACCACCGGTAGCAACGTCACGCTGTTTACCAGTATAGAACGGGTGGCAGTTACCACAAACGTCCAGGTTCAATGAGTGACCTGCAGTTGAATTGATTTTCATAACATTACCGCAAGAACAAGTTGCAGTAACTTCTTCGTATTTAGGATGAATACCTTTTTTCATGGGAAAACCTCTATTAAGGCCGTGTCGCCATTCCAGCCCTAACGCCGGACACCACACGTCGTGTTGATTAAAAATGTTTTATTGGCAAAATTAGATACCAAAGGCGGCGGATCATACAGAAAATCTCTGTATCACGCAATGAAAACCACGTAGTTTTTATGGTACCCTAACAAAATAATGAAACTATTCTCGCACAAAAACCAGACGGAATTCCAGTTATGATCGTCGTTCAGGTGGCTTTACCTGTTCCTTTAAACCGCGCATTTGATTACCGCTTAGCGGATAACATGCCAATTCCACCGATTGGTAGCCGTGTTTTGGTGCCTTTTGGTAAACGGCAAGCACTCGGTGTTGTTGTGGATCATAGCCATAGCAGCGAACTTCCTGAAGATCAGCTAAAAACCGTTGACCTTGTGCTCGATCATGAAACCTTATTCCCTGATGACCTCTGGCAGCTATTGCTGTGGTCTGCACAATATTACCATTACCCTATTGGCGAAGTGTTGTTCCACGCACTCCCCATTTTGTTACGTCAGGGGAAACCGGCTGAATTTTCACCTATTTGGCAATGGCAAGCTACACCGCTCGGGCAAGAGTGTGACCTAAATACTTTAAAAGGTGCACCTAAGCAACAACAGGCACTCGCCCTACTACGCCGCCGCCCTGTGTATCGTCATCAAGTCAGTGAACTTGAATTGAGTGAAAATACGTTACGGACTCTAAAAAAGAAAGATTATATCGAGCTTTACCCCGTCCAACCCGTCACCGAAAAATGGCAGTCACAATTTGCCGTATGTGGCGAGCGTTTACGCCTTAATAGCGAGCAAGCCACCGCAGTTGGGGCCATTCGTGCAGAGGATGATCACTTTTCACCTTGGTTACTTGCAGGGATCACAGGTTCGGGTAAAACAGAAGTGTATCTCAGCGTATTAGAAAATATTCTCGCTCAGGGTAAACAAGCGTTAGTACTCGTTCCCGAAATTGGATTAACGCCACAGACCATTAGCCGATTCCGCGAGCGCTTTAATGCCCCCGTAGACGTTCTTCATTCAGGTTTGAATGATAGTGAGCGCCTTGCTGTGTGGTTACGTGCGAAACAAGGTACCAACGCAATTGTGATTGGCACACGCTCCGCACTTTTTACCCCGTTTTCCCGTTTAGGGATCATCATTATTGATGAGGAGCACGATAGCTCTTATAAACAGCAAGATGGATGGCGCTATCATGCACGTGACCTTGCTGTATTTCGGGCCAAAAAAGAAAATATTCCCATTATTATGGGCACGGCAACGCCCTCTTTAGAAACCTTATATAATGTTCAGCAGAAGAAATATCGTCAGTTAAACTTAACATTACGGGCGGGTAATGCACGTCCTGCGACACAGCATCTTATCGACCTAAAAGGGCAGCCACTAAAGTTTGGTTTATCCCATTTATTGATTAAACATATCCAAGATCACCTCACACAAAATAATCAGGTGATCCTTTTCCTAAACCGCCGAGGATATTCACCTGCGTTGCTCTGCCATGAGTGTGGCTGGATAGCTGAGTGTCAACGGTGTGATCACTATTATACCTTGCACCAACAATTCCATCAGTTACGCTGCCACCATTGTGATAGCCAAAAACCTATCCCCCGACAATGCCCTCAATGTGGCTCAACCCACCTTGTTCCTGTGGGGATGGGAACCGAGCAACTCGAAGAAGGGATCAATACGTTATTCCCCAATGTCCCTGTTACGCGTATTGACCGAGATACTACTAGCCGCAAGGGTGAATTAGAGCAGCATTTGAATGAGGTACACGCGGGTGGCGCGCGTATTCTCATTGGCACACAAATGCTAGCAAAAGGGCATCACTTCCCTGACGTCACCTTAGTTGCCTTACTGGATGTCGATGGGGCACTGTTTTCCAGTGATTTTAGAGCTGCCGAGCGCTTTGCTCAGCTCTATATACAAGTATCAGGTCGTGCTGGCCGAGCAGGTAAACAAGGGGAAGTATTTTTACAGACTCACCACCCTGAGCACCCACTATTACAGACCTTATTAGAAAATGGTTATGATGCGTTTACCCGTGAAGCGATGGACGAACGCCGCATCGCCATGTTGCCACCCTTTTCCAGCCATATTTTAATCCGTTCAGAAGATCACAATAATCAGGATTCAAGGCAGTTCTTACAGAAAGTCCGTCACTATATTTCTGAGCATCCACACAGTGATTCACGCTTATGGATTTTAGGCCCCACCCCTGCCATTCAAGCTAAGCGTGGCGGGCGTTTCCGCTGGCAACTGCTTTTACAGCATCCATCACGAGGTTATTTGCAGCAATTTGCCGCTCAAATTTTACCAGAGTTGCAGAGCCAGCCAGAAAGCCGCAAGGTGAAGTGGAATATTGACGTGGATCCAACGGACTGCTAGGGGATGGTGAAAGGTATTCAGCGCTTCGCCTCTCCTACTGCCATGATAAAATATCATTTCTTGATATTATTTAAGAGCTTGACCTCTAAAAATGACCAATATCCCATCATGCACCAACGCTATCACGACTAAAATAACGTCAGCAAAAACCCGTTTTAACCGAACTGTGCACCTCCCCCAATAATTAGTGATAGATATCAATCAATTAAAAAATAAGGGGAGAGATAGGCAATATCCGCCCAAACACTCTCCTCAAGCAATAGCAACAACCTAACGCTTTGTTTATAAATATTTAATACTTAATGACAGAATAATAACTCAATTTATTTCGCTTTATTAGAGATAAAAATCGCAGTCGTTAAAAAATTCCGTTCCTTTTATCTCGTTTTTAGATGATATTTTTTTACACTTATAAAACAATAGGTTAAAGCAATTAAACGTTAGGAATTTTCTGGAACGTTTTTTCGCTCAATGTACATAGATTTTTGCTAATATTTTCGATAGTTAAGCGTTTTTCATCAAAATAACGAACAAAAGCGAAAATACTTCATTCTGTTTTCACGCCTAAAATGCCATTTCGAAAGTAGTAAATATCGTCATGACAATTATTTTACGCTAAGTCACTTATCCTAGGCCGTTCGGACTATTCCGATATATTTACATCCCTACCCTCGATATATATCATTCCCCCTAACCAAAATCACCGTGCGCATTGGCTGATATTAATGATATTGAGCAAGGAATATATTGCTCTTGTTGCAATAAACCATCGTTACTCATCACCTGACTTATTATGATAACTCAGGATAATAAAAGGACGCATTATGCCAACTCCATGTTATATCTCTATCGAAGGTAAAACGCAGGGCAACATCACTGCGGGAGCATTTACCCCTGAATCCGTCGGTAACATCTATGTACAAGGTCATGAAGACCAAATGCTGGTGCAAGAGTTTTCCCACATTGTGACCGTACCGACTGACCCCCAATCCGGTCAACCTTCAGGCCAACGTGCTCACAAGCCATTCCGTTTTACGGTGGCATTAAACAAAGCGGTCCCTCTGCTGTACAACGCACTGGCGTCTGGTGAAATGCTGCCAAAAGTGGAACTGAAATGGTACCGCACGTCTGTTGAAGGGAAGCAAGAGCACTTCTTCACCACCACGCTGACCGATGCGACTATCGTCAACATCGATTGCCAAATGCCACACTGCCAAGATCCGGCCAAAGCGGATTACACGCAGCTCATCGAAGTGTCGCTTTCTTACCGTAAGGTCGACTGGGAGCACACCGTGGCAGGCACTTCCGGTGCTGACGACTGGCGTGCACCGCTGGAAGCGTAATCGCCTCATTCGACGAGCTCACCCGGGCTCGTCCTTGTCTGTTTTAACGTGATGCACTCTCCCCGTTAACCCGGAGCCTGACCATGTTCTCAAAAGATCCGAAAAAATCATCCCCTGATCTGGCGTCGATGCTGAAGGACGAAGCCATTAACCAAGCCAAGGAAGCGGCGATGTCAAAGGCATCTGCGCGAACACAACAAGCCGTCAATTTGGCCCAACAAGCGGCCAGTGCGGCGTCCTCGTTGCAGGCCCCCGCCGCGATGTTGACCCCCGGCGGCGGGCTGACGGGGGGCTTAACCCTGCCGATCCGGATACCGCGCAAGCGGCCTTACGCAGCGCGTTAGGGTTAACCGCCGAGCCGAGCGGTTTAGTGTTTACCTGTGAAATCGGCTTATTTCCTGCGGGCACCTTTCAAGTCACCGATTTTACCCTCACCGAAGGGCTCTCTTCCTTATATCACCTTAGCCTGAATGTGGTGAGTTTGTTGCCTTATATTGAATTCCAAACGCATTTAGGCCAAGCCGCCTCACTGACGGTCAAACGGGATGGGCAGATTGTGCGCACCGTCAATGGCATTCTTGCGGGCGGTGTCCAAGGCAATACCGATGGCGTGAAAACGTGGTACCATTTTGATATCCGCCCTGAAATGTGGATCATGACCCTCAATCAGGACAGCCGTATCTTCCAAGACCAAAACGCCCCCGCGATTTTAAAGACGTTATTGGATGAAGCGCACGTCAAATCAGACTGTCTTTTTTACCGTGAAGCGCTGCATCCGGAACGGACCTACACCACGCAAAAACGGGAATCCGCCTATGACTTTTGGTGTCGCTTAGCCTTTGAGGAAGGGATCAACTTCTGGTTTGAAGAAGATCAGATATTCTACAGTGATGAGCACATGGGCATGACCGCGGGGATCTCGTTGACTTACAACCCGCAAGCGAACACCGATATCACCGACAGTACCGCCACCACATGGCAGTACGGAGAGTATCTGTGCCCCGATCAACTGATCCAAAAAGACAACAACTACGTGCGCCCCTCTTACCCGCTGATGCACCAAGATCAGCAAGCAGGCGGTGGGCAGCACAGTGTGTTTGAAAGTTACGGGCGTTTTCAATTGGATGCCGAAGGGGAGCCCCTGACCAAAGCCCGTTTTGAGCAATTACGCAGCGGCAGCCGCGTGGGCAATGCCACCACGAACTGCTTTGCCTTGCGCCCAGGCAAAATTTTCACCCTGCAAAATCACCCACACGCCCCGATGAATGACAGTTGGCAAGTCATCACGGTCACCCATCACGGCGTGCAACCCTTAGCCGACAATGGCGGGGGCGAAGGAACGCAATTAAGTAACACGGTCTCCTTTATACCGGGTCGTGAGGAGTGGCGTCCGCCACACCGTTATAAACCGACGGCCGATGGGGATGAATTGGCGACCGTGGTGGGGCCGCCGGGGGAAGAGATTTACGTCAATGAGTACGGCGCCGTCAAAGTGCATTTCCATTGGGATCGCTACGGCAAGCCCGATCACAGCGCTTCCTGTTGGGTGCGTGTCGCCATGGGATGGAGCGGCAATGGTTACGGCTTTTCGGCCGTGCCCCGTATCGGCACCGTTGTGCAAGTCAGTTACCTGAACGGGGATATTGACCGCCCCATTATCACGGGGTGCACTTACGATGGCCGCAATGCTCCCCCTATTCGTTTTCCTGAGAACAAAACACGCACCACGTTCCGCACTCAAACCCATAAGGGCGAGGGCTTTAACGAGTTACGTTTTGAGGATGAGGACGGTAAGCAGGAAGTGTTTATTCATGCGCAAAAAGACATGAATACGGTAGTACGGGATAATCGTTCGACGACCGTGGGGGCCAACCACAAAGAAGTCATCCTACAAAACCAAACGGTTTCAGTGCATGGCTCTCAATCGACCTCAGTACAGTCTGACCAAAAGAATGTCGTCTTTGGGAATCAACAGTCTATTGTCGATGGTGAAGTGGTCATCGCTTCCGCAAAAGGGATCCGTCTTATCAGCGGTACGTCCGTTCTTCAATTGAGTCCCTCGGGGAGGGTCACCATCGCGTGTGAAAATTTTGATTTTTATGCCAGTGGTTCAGGGCAAATTGCCACGGGTGAGATCCTCGATCTCAATATGGACAATGCCGCGCCAGGGATCACTAAAATAGATCCGAATACCGACACCATTGCCAGCACAAAATCCCAATTTTTTCCTGAAAAATAAGGTTGAGTATGCATTACTTATTTCAAGAGGGTCGCCTCACACTACCCAGTGATAAATATCAAGATAATACCGTGAATATGCTGCGTTTTCCTGCCCTAGAAGGCAGCATCTCCATCACCCGTGAGGCACTGTCGCCAGACATCGAGCTCAGTGATTATCTCGCCGGACAGCTAAGCGCCATTAAACGTGAAATAAAAAATGCCGTCGTTAAAGCGCCAACCGCTTTTCGCACAGAGCAAGGTCTCACGGGGAGTGAAATTTACTGTGAGACCAAACAAAAAGGCATCAGTATTTATCAATGGATAGCGGCATTTCACGTGGAAGACAACGTCTTAGTCGTCACTTATAGCCAAATTAAACCGTTTTCAAATGCAGAGCTCGCACACTGGCGCGCCCTGCGGGACAGCTTTACACCGCACTCAAATTAACCGAAAGCAGACTTGAATTCACAATGACCATACTGACGATTGAATAAGGACATACTCATGGGAAATGAATTTTTCGCGGCGAAGCAAGGCGATAAATTGATGCACTCGTCAATATGGGCAGATATTGTCTGTGGTGTGGTTAAAGGGGCGGTCTATGCGGCGGTAGGGGCTGCTGCAGTTGTATTGACAGGCGTAACTGCCGGTGCAGCAACGGCTGTTTTTATTGGCGCGGGATTGGCGACCGGTTTTGCTCTCGGCAGTGTTATTGATGCTGCTGCGGATTGGGTCGCGGATGGGATTGATAGCCTCTTTGGACTCAGTTCGCCTGATGGCGAAATAAAAACCGGCTCACCCAATGTGCGTATCAAGGGAAAACTGGCAGCAAGAGCGGCAGGAAAACTCCCTACCCCCTTGTTATTAGCGTCTATTGCAGAAGACAATGCGCCCCCTAAAGAAAAAAAAGGGCTCGATATTGCCTTGAGTATTTTGGAAAAATCCACAATGCTTATTCCGGGCATGCTTCCCTTTGCGTTAGCCAAAAAAGCACTTAGCCCCCCGAATAATGCGGCGCCTATTGACCCCCTGTCTGACGAATACCCAGAATATCCATCGCCTAAGCAAGGCTTTTTTGACAGCATACTGTCCCCCGTTAAGGCGAATAAGCACCCTCATGCTGAACCGATGCCCCTCGATATTATCAAATGTGATAAATGGCATTGTGCAAGTGAGCCCTACTTTTTAGCGGAAGGATCAAAAAGGGTTCAAATCAATAGCCAGCCGGCGTGCCGTAATGGGGATAGAAGCACCTGTGAAGCCAAAATCGATGACAATCAAGAAAAAGGGATTGTGCGCATTGGTGGGAACAGTGTGGTGGTACGCGACATCATGAGTGGCCGCAACCCGTTTGCAGAGATGTTCGGTGAAATTCTTGGCGGCCTCTTTGTGGGGGGACTGCGAACCTTAATGCGAAAAGGTGGAATGGCTGTCATTAAGCAGTGTTTAAATAAAGTCGGTTGTACGCTGGTAAGTGAAATTGTCGGCACCGCGGTTGGTTCGATGGTGACGGCAACGGTGGTACAAGCTTTCAATAGTTTACACCATCCCGTTCATGCCGCTACGGGGTCGAAAGTCCTCAATGGTGAAAATGATACGGACTTTATTATTGAGGGGGCTTATCCGTTAGTCTGGTCACGTATCTACCAAAGTCGGAACCAACGCGAGAGCCGATTGGGCCGTGGTTGGGCAATGCCGTTTGATGTGTCCTTGGAAATCGAGTCAACTGGCAAGGGGCTTGAAAATGAAAATATCTACTACCATGACGCATCGGGGCGCCGTTTAGCCCTGGGGAAAATAGCCCTCGGCCAAACAGTGTTTTATCAGGATGAAGGGTTTAAAGTTTATCGCACCGTGAATAATATTTTCCTTGTCGAATCCACTGACGGTGACTATCAACTGTTTGAAGCCAACCCCCATAAAATCAATACCCTGCGCTTAATGAAAAGCGCTGACCGCCATAACAATGCCTTAAATTACCGTTATGCCAATGACGGTGAACTGGTGCAAATTCATGATGATGCGTATTTAACGGATATCCGCTTGCACTATGATGCACTTTCACAGCGATTAACGTCGGTAACGCGTCATCAAGGGCAAGCTGAAAAAACACTGGTGACCTATGATTACGATGAACAGCAGCGGTTAATTCAGGTCACTGACGCGGATAACCGTATCACGCGCCGTTTTGGCTGGGATGAAGAGTCCGGCTTAATGGCGATGCACCAATATGCCACGGGGTTGAGTAGCCATTATCGCTGGCAACGCTTTGACACCTTTACCCTTGAAGACAATGAACCGGAGTGGCGGGTCGTTGAACACTGGTTAAAAGAAGAAGGCCAAACGTGTTTAGAGCACACAGAACTCATCTACGATTTAGCCGAGCGCACCGTCAAAACCGTTCAGCATGGTTTAGGAAGCACCTTCCGTCGCTGGAATGAACAACAGCAAATCATTGAATACACCAATGAGCTCAATGAAACTTGGTACTTTGAGTGGGACACCAATCGCCACTTAACCAAAGCCATTGCGCCAGATACCAGTGAGTGGGTTTATACCTATGATGAACGCGGAAATTTAACGCAATCGACGGATCCCGAAAACCAATCCACTTGCTACGATTGGGACAAGGATTTTGCCTTTCCGACCGTGCAAACCTTGCCCAATGGTGCGGCGTGGCATTGGGAATATACCGATAAAGGCGATGTCCGCCGTGTGATTGACCCCTTGGGGCACATCACGGCCTTTGTTTGGGACGAGCAAGGCAATTGCATCGGGCAAGTGGATGCCAAAGGCAATGAAACCCACTATCGCTATAACCCACGCGGTCAGCTTATTCGCCAAACCGACTGTTCCGGTTACCCCACTACCCTCACCTATGATGAGTGGGGGCAATTGCGCAGTATCACTAATGCGCTCAATGAAACCACCTATTACACGTTCAGTGAAACAGGCTTATTGCTGTCAGAAAAGTTGCCCGATAACACGGAAAACCGCTACGACTATGATGATGCGGGGCAACTGGTCGGATTAACCGATGTGGGTGACCAGCACACGCTACTGCGGCGTAATCGTCGGGGGCAAGTCATTGCACGTCGTGACCCCGCGGGGCATTGGCTGCATTTTCACTATGACGCGTTAGGGCGCATGAATGCATTAGAAAATGAGCACGGCGAACAGTACCGCTTTGGCTACGATGCCCTTCATCGCTTGACCCAGGAGCAAGACCTTATTGGTCAACAAAAACAGTATCAGTATGACGAGGTGGGAAACCTGACGCAGATACTGACTACCCCCGCCAAGCCGCTGAACGGAAGTGCCGCCCTCGCGCCAGTCCTGATGCAACTGCATTACGATAAGATTGGTCGTTTACGGTCTCGTGAGAACGGGGAATACCGCACGGAATATGGGTATAGTCAGAACCAAGTGACCGTGCGTCAAGTGCCAATCGCGCGCTGGT
>NZ_JAMPLX010000032.1:0-1805 GCF_028477825.1 Providencia sp. PROV267
TGCGCCATCTATTACACGCACAGTGGCTTAAACGGATTGCCGGAGGCGCTCACCAACGGTGACGGTCATCTCGTTTGGCAAGGTCAATATGGTGTTTGGGGGAATTTACAGCGTCAGGCCCGCCCTACCGGTGAGTTTAACAGTGAACAAAACCTGCGTTTTCAAGGGCAATATTTCGACAAAGAAACCGGCCTGCACTATAATACTTTCAGGTACTACGCCCCAGATTTAGGTCGCTTTACCCAGCAAGACCCCATCGGGCTGGCAGGCGGATTGAACCTGTACCAGTATGCGCCAAATCCGCTGACGTGGGTGGACCCGTGGGGGTTGGCTAAAGATACAGTCACTGTATATCACTTCACAGATAAAGCAGGATATGAAGCAATAATTAGAAGTGGTGAAATCAGAATGAGTCCACCCCCACCAAAAAGTGGTAATAAACCGGGAGTCTATGTTACTCCCACATCTGTCGAGACTTTGGGAAATAAGATTGCAGCACATTTAAATATTTCATCAGATAAAGCAACACATGTATTTAAATTTGAAGTGCCAAAAAATAGTATTAAACTACCTAAAAACGTTAAGCAAGGAGGTAATAGCGGTAGAGGTAACCTACATAAGCGTGTCATTTATTCTAATATAAAACTTAATACTGTAGATTGGATAGCTGGGGAAGTGATAAAAGTACCGAATAAAAAAGGATCATTAACGGAAAGAAGTGTAAATTGGAAAACAGGTAGCACTAAGTGTTAGTATGTAGATGAGGTTTATAATGAACTATGTAAATACGTTTATTCTTCAAAATGATATACCATTTTTTTTTAAAAAATTAGCAAATTTTTTGATGTCAAATAAAATGATGGATTATTCATTTGAAATGGTTTACTCAAGTGAAAAAAAAATATCATCAAATGAATTTGATGATATTTTCATGTCAAAATATAATGGAGAGTTGAAACCCTTTGATGAATTGGATGATAATCTTATATGCTACCCTGTTCGTTTGATTAATAACATAGAGTTTGCTAGAGATATTTCTAGCTATATTACCCTTGATGATGGCTATCTAATAATACATATGTTTTTAGATATTGACGATTTATCAAGCCTATATAAATCTGGGTTTTGTCAGACGAAAAGAAGTAAAGCGTTCCGATTGGAGATATATAACGTAGAGTGGGAGGCAATAAAATTACCTAACCCAAATTTATATATTGACTCTTTAAGTGAAAAAGCCTATCAAGAGATAGATAGTAGCTACGATTTAATTGCTTTAGGCGCTGCCATGATATCTCTTAATAAGGTAACCCATATAAATATGTCATATATTGACAATTTAAATGAATTTAATGATTCCGAGTATGCAGAGTTTCATAAAGTAGTTGATGAAATTGGGGTCGCATTAAGTTTACCATAATACACATTACATGCTTTATATCATAGAAATAAAAATCATTCATTAATCAAAATCGATAGAAAAACAAATAACATAAGGCTACTGGAGTAGTTTAATCGAAATAATTAAAAGCAAAAGGTCGTGACTCATTCATAATTGGGCTATTTTTCTATAGATACTGCTGGATCCAGTTTATATAATTGGACTCAGCAGTATCAGAAAAGCACGAATCAGTCTGATATTTACAAGCAGACAACAGAAAAATACATACCGAGAAACGAGGGTATAACACGTGTGGGCGTATCCCCATATCAAGTTGTACATCATAGGCATAAATCGATGTTCACAACGCCGATATTTGACTGACACACTAACACTATGACCATAAACACCAGATTATATTGCGGTC
>NZ_JAMPLX010000033.1:0-1452 GCF_028477825.1 Providencia sp. PROV267
CGTGCCATCTATTACACGCACAGTGGCTTAAACGGATTGCCGGAGGCGCTCACCAACGGTGACGGTCATCTCGTTTGGCAAGGTCAATAGGGTGTTTGGGGGAATTTACAGCGTCAGGCCCGCCCTACCGGTGAGTTTAACAGTGAACAAAACCTGCGTTTTCAAGGGCAATATTTCGACAAAGAGACCGGCCTGCACTATAATACTTTCAGGTACTACGCCCCGGATTTAGGTCGCTTTACCCAGCAAGACCCCATCGGGCTGGCGGGTGGATTGAACCTGTACCATTATGCGCCAAATCCACTGACATGGGTGGATCCGTAGGGGTTGCATGTTCAGCATGGAATCGATGTATTAGCTGAAGATTGATGGGTTCAAGGTGCTCACGCTCATATTGATAAAATAGCAATTGCAATTACATCAGGTAAGTATGGGAAAATAATTTATACCCTGTTTTTAGTAAAACAAATGTAGACACAATTGCTTGGAAAAAAACAGAAAAATCAGATCAATACCTAACAGAACCCAAAAATAAAGCTAAAGTAATAACTTATCTAGAGATATGCTAAAGTAAGATGGCCTACTAAAGCCGCAGAGTGGAGTCACTTACAAAAAGTATTGAATAATAATAGGTTAGTAAAAGGTGTAACAGAAAAAATCAAAGCTGTTAGAGATGAAAAAAATAATTGATATAATTGATATAATTAAATCCAAAGGTTTTTTTAACTCAATATATTTGGATGAGGATAGGAAGTACCTTTTGTCGCTTTGTCAAAAAGAGAGTTTTAAATCAGCAGAAATTTATACTATTAATATAAGTAATTTTTCTATTGAGTTATGTATAGCGAGACAAAAAAATAAAAGTTATGAAGCTATTAGTGTTTCTCAATGTACTGATAATGCTAATATTAATATGCATATAACGGATAATTTAGGAATAATGAATACCCCCCTAAATCAGTTTTTTCAGTTACAAGGTTCATCATTGCCAACATTTTCTGTTTGTTCTAAAGATGACATAGAGCAGATAGAATTACATTTTACTAATGGCTGTAAACTTATCTATGAAAACAAAAAGTCCGTACCTAACATTCTATTTAATTTCCTGTTTACAAATAATGGTTAGTTTTATAATCCTGATAAAGTTGACAGATGGTTTAAATTTTTAGCAGTATGCGCCGAATGGGGTAGGTTGTGTGGAACCATTGGGATTGAGTTGTAGTTTTTATGGTAAATCAAAGCGATGGCGAAATAATGAAACCGGACGTTATACAAAACGGCCAACGGATCCATATGAATTAGTTCATAATGACTAAGTAAAATATGGCAATGTTACTGTCCACTCCCCATTAATTAAGACACCCTAAACTAGAGTTTTCTAACTGTTTACGATAGGCCTCCGGAGGGAGGTGATTTAAGTTTTCGTGCGTTCGATTTTGGTTATAATCTTGT
>NZ_JAMPLX010000034.1:0-34868 GCF_028477825.1 Providencia sp. PROV267
CCCCTTTTTATCACTTTTTTATTCGATTGCTGCATTCCACAGCAAAACGCACCTTTATACAGATTTACCCACAAAGTTATCCACAACCATAAAAATAATTAAAATATAACGCGCATTACGCAAACGATTGCGTTACAATTAGCATGAAAATTCATCGTTGATTTTATTTTTATGTTCTGAAATTGTTAGTGGCTTATCTCTATCTATTGATATTTTGATGTGATTAAACAGTTACAGCAGAAATAGGTATATATAAGAAGCGTCGTTTTTACGCTTTAAACTAACTCTTACGGTTTTATTGCTTTCTTATCCAAGGGATCTATCTCATGCAACAGCTTCGTCCTATTCGTCGTGCCCTGCTCAGTGTTTCTGATAAAACAGGTGTTGTTGAATTCGCTAAAGCGCTTTCACAACGAGGTGTTGAACTGCTCTCTACAGGTGGAACCGCAAAACTACTTACCGAGTCAGGGTTAAAAGTCACCGAAGTTTCAGACTATACAGGGTTCCCTGAAATGATGGATGGTCGTGTTAAAACACTTCACCCAAAAGTTCATGGTGGCATTTTAGGTCGTCGTGGCATTGATGATGCCATTATGCAGCAACATAATATCGAACCGATTGATATGGTTGTTGTCAATCTGTACCCCTTTGCACAAACCGTCGCTAAGCCTAACTGCACCCTAGAAGATGCTGTTGAAAATATCGATATCGGCGGCCCCACAATGGTGCGCTCAGCCGCTAAAAACCATAAAGATGTCGCGATTGTTGTAAACAGCAATGATTATGAAAAAATCATTGAAGAATTGGATAACCACGATAACTCTTTAAATTGGTCTACTCGTTTTGACCTTGCTATTAAAGCGTTCGAACATACTGCCGCTTATGACAGTATGATAGCCAACTACTTTGGCGAATTAGTCACCCCTTATTATGGCGATACAACGCAACCATCGGGACGTTTCCCTCGTACGTTGAATTTAAACTTTATCAAAAAACAAGACATGCGTTACGGTGAAAATAGTCACCAAGATGCCGCTTTTTATATAGAAGAGAACCCTAAAGAGGCATCAATCGCCACGGCGACACAGCTGCAAGGTAAGGCTCTCTCTTATAACAATATTGCTGATACGGACGCCGCTTTAGAATGTGTTAAATCTTTCGAAGAGCCAGCCTGCGTTATCGTCAAACATGCCAACCCTTGCGGTGTTGCTATTGGTAATAATATTCATGCAGCTTACGATCGCGCGTTTAAAACGGATCCAACGTCTGCATTTGGTGGCATCATTGCCTTTAACCGTCAGCTTGATAAGGCAACAGCAGAAGCGATTATTGAGCGCCAATTTGTAGAAGTTATTATTGCACCAACGGTTGCCGATGATGCTCTTTCAGTATTAGCGACCAAGCAAAATGTGCGTGTTCTTACATGTGGTGAGTGGGATAAACCTGTTGCAGGATTAGATTTTAAACGTGTTAACGGTGGTTTATTGGTCCAAGACCGTGACCTTGGTATGGTTGAACCTGACGAGCTACGTGTTGTGACTAAACGCCAACCCACTGAGCGTGAATTTAAAGATGCCCTATTCTGTTGGAAAGTCGCTAAATTCGTTAAGTCGAACGCGATTGTTTATGCCAAAAATGATATGACTATTGGCATTGGTGCAGGGCAAATGAGCCGAGTGTATTCTGCGAAAATTGCAGGTATTAAAGCCGCAGATGAAGGCTTAGAAGTTGCAGGTTGTGCAATGGCCTCCGACGCATTCTTCCCGTTCCGTGACGGTATTGATGCAGCGGCAGCCGTTGGTGTGACCTGTGTGATCCAGCCAGGTGGTTCAATCCGCGATAGCGAAGTGATTGAAGCGGCTAACGAGCACGGCATCGCCATGATTTTCACTAATATGCGCCATTTCCGCCATTAATCATGTGGAGTTAAGTATGAATATTTTAATTATTGGCGGCGGTGGTCGTGAACACGCCCTAGCATGGAAAGCCGCACAGTCACCACTTGCTGACAAAGTTTATGTGGCTCCGGGTAATGCTGGAACTGCATTAGAGACTAATCTTGAAAACGTGGCTATCTCAGCAACGGATATCGATGGATTATTAAAATTTGCGAAAGAGCAACAAATCGGCCTAACGATTGTTGGCCCAGAAGCACCACTGGTCATTGGGGTCGTTGATGCGTTCCAAAAAGCAGGGCTAACCATTTTCGGTCCGACTCAAGGCGCCGCACAGCTCGAAGGTTCGAAAGCTTTTACGAAAGACTTTTTAGCTCGTCACAAAATACCGACAGCCGCTTACCAAAATTTTACTGAAATCGAACCTGCTTTGGCGTATCTGGATAAAGTCGGCGCACCGATTGTTATTAAGGCTGATGGTCTTGCCGCAGGTAAAGGTGTCATTGTCGCGATGACGCTGGCTGAAGCTAAAGATGCTGTGCACGATATGCTTGCTGGTAACGCATTTGGTGATGCAGGTCACCGTATCGTGATTGAAGAGTTCTTAGACGGTGAAGAAGCAAGTTTTATTGTGATGGTGGACGGCGAAAATGTCGTTCCAATGGCAACTAGCCAAGACCATAAACGTGTTGGCGATGGTGATACAGGTCTTAACACGGGTGGTATGGGCGCATATTCACCGGCGCCCGTTGTGACAAATGAAATTCACCAGCGTGTCATGGAACAAATCATCTATCCAACAGTAAAAGGTATGGATGCCGAGGGGCATCGTTATCAAGGTTTCCTCTATGCGGGTCTAATGATTGATAAGGCTGGTAACCCTAAAGTTATCGAATTTAACTGCCGTTTTGGCGATCCTGAAACTCAACCTATCATGATGCGTTTACAATCTGATTTAGTCGAGTTGTGTCTTGCAGGGGCAAAAGGTGAGCTAGCAGGTAAAGATTCCTTATGGGATGAACGCCCTGCTCTCGGTGTGGTAATTGCTGCCGGAGGTTATCCAGGTGATTACCGCCAAGGTGATGTGATCCACGGTTTGCCGACCGAAGAAATGGCGGATAGCAAAGTATTTCATGCTGGCACTAAAATGAAAGATGATAAGGTCATCACTGCCGGAGGCCGTGTTCTTTGTGTCACAGCACTCGGTAATGATATCGCCCAAGCTCAACAAAAAGCCTATCAAGCCGCTGAAAATATTCATTGGGATGGCAGTTTTTACCGTAAAGATATTGGTTATCGTGCCGTCGCACGCCTGAAATAGCGAGCACAGAAGTTAAACTCACTAAGCTGATAAACAGCCGCTTTATCAGCTTTTTTATTTCTAACAGGCGAAAGCGCTGAGTATTTCGTAGCCTAACTAGGCGACAAAGTAATTTATCCTCGGGAGTATACACAAATATGTGACTGAGGTGAGTTGCTGAAGCCAACAACGTTAGGATGCGAAAGACGACGAGCGGTGAGATTACAATGAATCTTTACTAGGCTGCCAGCGGCAAAAATCGGTATCCGCAACCATCAAAAGTTGATTCCCTTCAGGGGATTCTAACCAAGCAATATTCAGCTGTTTATGCCAAACTTTTGCTCGGCTTTCTAACCAATTTTGTGCATAAGGTTCAAATTCGACTTTTTTGACATCACCGCCACAAGTGACGACTTGGTTTTGTGACCAACGACCTTGGTATAGTTTCACACCACCGACTACCAAAGCAGTATTAATATCTAAAATACGTTTTGCTTCAAAACGCCAACGGATAATGTCATCGGAAGAAAGTGCGGTTTTGCGATCTTTTTCGACTCGTTGCATAAAGATCACATCATCGTTTTTGTTAAAACGGAGTTGTTCCATCATTTCTTGCTCACCCGCATTTAAGATTTGGCTACGAATTTGCCAAAGCTGGCCTGCTCGGTACTCGAAGAAATTAACGGAAGTATCAGTGCCTTTGTAAGGGCTGTAAACAACCATAAGCACTTGAGGGTCATTTTTTGCGTCATTAAGACGCCACATACGGATTACACCATCATCCGCAATAAATCCACTCGCACTAAACTCGGGAAAGTTGTTACGAGAAGAACAGGCGCTGAGCATTGAGATGGCTCCCAATACCAGCAACCCTTTCCGAATGAACAAAAGGGGTCGTTGACTACCCCCCCTGATAATTCTAGTTTGCAACTTAATTATTTTACCGCTTCTTTCAGTGCTTTACCGGCAGAGAAAGCAGGAACATTAGTTGCTGGGATAGTGATCTCTTCGCGAGTTTGCGGGTTACGACCGGTACGCTCTGCACGGTGGCTGACTTTGAAAGTACCGAAACCGACCAGTTGTACTTGCTCGCCTTTTTTCAGCGTTTCTGAAATAGCATTCAGAGTTGATTCTAATGCTGCTTTAGCCTGTACTTTTGTCAGGTCTGCTGATTCTGCGATAGCATCAACTAATTCAGTCTTGTTCATAAATTATCCTTACACAGTGTGTTTATCGTTTGCAAAGCATCGAGTGCGTCGGATATGCCAAATTGACAGCCCCTGATACACGCCCCCGATAGCCACTTCTCTTCTTGCCCCTAAATGTAGACCAGTCTAGGGGCAAATGTGAAGTCTTAGTCATCAGCATTACTGCGCTAAGTCACGTTTTCATCAATGAAACGCTAAAAACTAGCCTACAGTAATACCAATATTGCTAACCCCCGCTTCACGGAGGTCAGATTTTAATCCTTTAATTAACTCTAAGTCTCGCTCTTCACAGGCAGCCAGTAAACGGAAAATTTCCCACTGGATATCCCACTCTTCCTCAATTGAGGATAATTCTTTCAGCTCTTCCTCTGACATTTCCCTACCAGCTTGGGTCATTTCCAGCATCGCAACAGTACGAATCGATGTTTCGCTAACCGCAATAGCATGGCTCAGTGTTTCGCCACTTAATTTTGCATGAACCACTTCACCTAAAGCGATACAAGCATCGATGGCTGGATAAACACCGTAGAAATCAAAATCATCTGCTGACGGTATAATTTCTTCTAATTTTTCGAGCTGATTGTCGAAATTAATTTTACTGTCTTTAACGACCAGCGTTTCCCATACCAAATCAAGTATAGACCGATAAACCTTTGCGTCAGTAAATTCACTTTGCTGACAAAACATTTGGTAGTTGGGGTACATTCGTTCGCACAGGCATGCCATAAAAGTAACATGTTGCCAGCTTTCTAGTTTTTCCAACCTCAAATGGATGGGATTTCTTAACATAATTTCAGACTCATCAATCTCAATACATCGCAGTTTACCTGAAAATCTGCCAATACCACATATTTTGCTGATAATTAGCCGGATTTCTCTTTCATTCGCTCAAAAAACGACCTATTAGAGGCTATTCCATCAGCAAGTCGCGTTGGCTCAGGTAGCCGATACCCCTTTAAACAGCGTTCAACCCACTCACGAGAAGCACTGACACTCATCTTATGACCCGGTGAAATAAACAAAGGATTGCATCTTTTTTTACTTCTCAGCACCCAACCAAGCTGATTTTCGCCATGCCGTAATGGTTGAAAACTTCCCGGGGCTTCATTCACTGCTTCATAGTCACCGTACAATCGACTTTTTGCGACTCCAATGGTTGGCACATCAGCCTGTAAGCCAAAGTGACACGCAACACCGAAACGACGAGGATGGGCGATCCCTTGACCATCAACTAACACTAATTCAGGTTTATGATGCAGTTGTTGCCAAGCTGCCATCAATCCAGGCACTTCACGAAAAGAGAGCAAACCCGGAATATAAGGTAATTGTGTGGGTACTCGCGCAATCTGATACTCAACCAATTGCAAATCAGGCCATGACAGAACGGCGATCACCGCACGAGTGACAGTACCTTGCTGCTCAAAGCCCACATCAGCACCACCGATAAAAATCGGCTGTATATTATTTTCATTCAATACAATAAGCTGTGCTTTATCTACTTGCTCTTGTCGCAACAATCGAGTGTCTATGGCCATGATGTGCTCAATACTTATTATGATTAACGATTAATGATAGAAGATAACAGCGTACTTACAAGGATCTGTGAGTACGCTATCAAAAAACCGATCAGTTATTGATGGTATTGGCGGGAAAAACGGTGGACAGCATCAACAAAAGCACCTGCATGCTCAGGGGGAACATCTTGATGGATACCATGACCTAAATTAAAGACATGTCCATTACCTTGCCCGAAGCCTGCCAAAATATTTTGTACTTCTTCTTCAATGCGCGGTATCGGAGCATAAAGCATTGATGGATCCATATTTCCCTGTAGTGCCACTTTGTCACCGACTCGACGACGGGCATCCGCAATTTCAGTGGTCCAATCAAGACCTAGAGCATCACAACCTGTTGCAGCCATCTCCTCTAGCCATTGCCCACCGCCTTTTGTAAATAGGGTCACAGGCACACGGCGGCCTTCATTTTCACGTATTAGGCCATCAATGATCTTATGCATGTAATGAAGAGAGAATTGTAAATAATCACGTTTAGTTAGCACGCCACCCCATGTATCAAAAATCATGATGGATTGAGCCCCTGCCCGAATTTGCGCATTTAAATATAAAATCACGCTATCAGCGAGTTTATCCAGTAATAAGTGGAGCGCATTCGGGTCTTCATACATCATTTTTTTAATTTTTGTGAACGCTTTACTGCTGCCACCTTCGACCATGTAAGTGGCTAATGTCCACGGACTCCCCGAAAAACCGATAAGAGGTACATCCCCCTTTAGCGCTTTACGGATTGCTCTTACCGCATCCATAACATAGCCCAGTTCCATTTCCGGATCAGGTACTGGTATGTTTTTTATATCATTTAGGCAAGTGATTGGCTTTTTGAAACGAGGCCCTTCACCCGTCTCAAAATAGAGGCCTAGCCCCATAGCATCAGGGATGGTTAAGATATCAGAAAATAGGATTGCGGCGTCTAATGGAAAACGACGTAACGGTTGAAGTGTCACTTCACACGCTAACTCGGTGTTTTTACACAGAGAAATAAAATCACCAGCCTGTGCACGCGTTGCTTTGTACTCCGGTAGGTAACGCCCTGCTTGACGCATCATCCATACAGGGGTGGTATCTACAGGCTGACGTAGCAAAGCACGTAGATAGCGGTCATTTTTCAACTCAGTCATTATTTACTCCATTATAGTCAGTGGCCGCCGCAAATGGCTAAGGGTCGCTATTGTAGCATGTTACACACAACAATATCAGCGCCTAAGCAATTCGCACGTTTAGGCGTCCTCTTGGCGACATAAAGCCACCGTATCTTCAATTAATCGCCTTGCGATTGTGTCACTCGGAGGAATTTTAGGTAATTCATTGTAGTGATACCACGCGGCACTCACGAGTTCATTCGGATCAACCTTAATTTCGCCACTGTCATAGTCAGCCAGAAACCCCATCATTAATGAGTGAGGGAAAGGCCAAGGCTGAGAAGACACATAACGAATATTACGTATTGTGATCCCGCTTTCTTCCATGACTTCTCGTGCTACCGCTTCTTCCAGTGTCTCACCCACTTCAACAAAACCCGCAAGTACGGTAAAGAGAGGGTTTTGAGTATGGCGGCGGTGCTGTGCTAGCAATATATGGTCACCACGACGGATGCCAACAATAATGCAAGGCGCAATTTGTGGGTAATAGCGTTCATGGCAATGGTCACAAAGACAAGCCCACTCAGTCGTACTATGACGCATTGCGGTGCCGCAATAACCGCAGTAACGATGGGAACGATAAAACTCCGCTAACTGTACTCCACGCCCAGCTAAACGAAATAATCCCTCATCTTGTGATGCTAATAAGCGCGGTGAAGCCATATCTGTTGGCATTTTTTCAGCAATTAGCCAAACAACCTCACCTTGCCATTCACCAATCGGTGTTGCTATCTTCCCAGACAGTGACCAATCTTTTGCACTCCCCCTAGGAGCATCTCCTTGTGGTAACCATAAGCGCCCAGCAAAGCAAACAAACCACCAACCTTTCTCTGTTCCAGTTAATGTCACTTTTGTCATTTTTTACATCTTTTATTGGTATAAAAGGATTTCATCTTTTTCTATAAAGATACGCTTTTTTCACAAAATGTAATCTAGTCGTTGTACTTAATCATTTTTAGTTAGTGTTTTTGACACTTTTTAGACAGTTTTTTCCCTAAAACATCGAAAAAGTGTCACAAAACCGTCAACTCACTGTCACCTTGGAAAATTAGCATACTAACTAACCAATATAACTCCTCTATACAGTGAGAGATAAAATGAAAACGATTGTACCCGCAGTTTTACTTTCATTAACCGCGTCAAGTGCTGCTTTAGCAGCCGATAACGATTTAACCGCCTTGATTGAAGCCGCTAAAAAAGAAGGTCAAGTATACAGTGTTGGAATGCCAGATACTTGGGCTAACTGGAAAGGAACTTGGCAAGATCTCGAAAAAACCTATGGATTAAAGCACCAAGATACGGATATGAGTTCAGCGCAAGAGATTGCTAAGTTTGCCGCTGAAAAAAATAATGCTACCGCAGATATTGGCGATGTCGGCGCCTCCTTTGGCCCTGTTGCCGTACAGAAAGGCGTTACCCAACCTTATAAACCAACCACATGGTCACAAATCCCTGATTGGGCAAAAGATAAAGAAGGCCATTGGGCACTGGCTTATACGGGCACCATTGCTTTCATGATCAATAATGAGCTAGTTAAAGATGCGCCAAAAAGCTGGGATGATTTGCTAAAAGGTAAATATAAAGTCACTGTTGGTGATGTTGGTATCGCAGCTCAAGCTAACAATGCAGTATTAGCAGCGGCCTATGCGCGCGGTGGTGATGAAAATAACTTACAGCCAGCTATTGCGTTTTTTGCTGAACTTGCCAAGCAAAAACGTCTTTCCGTGAATGATCCAACCGTTGCAAATATTGAAAAAGGCGAAGTTGCCGTCGGTATTCTTTGGGATTTCAATGCGCTGAATTATCGTGATCAGATCAATCGTGATCGCTTTACCGTTGTCATTCCTTCTGATGGTTCAGTTATCTCAGGCTATACCACTATCATTAATAAATATGCCAAAAATCCAAATGCCGCGAAGTTAGCACGTGAATTTATTTTTAGCGATCAGGGGCAAATTAACCTAGCTGAAGGCTACGCCCGCCCAATTCGTGCTGAATACCTCACCCTCCCCGAAGAGATTAAAGCCAAATTGTTACCGGATGAGCAGTACAAAAATGTTCGCCCAATTAACGATGCGGATGGCTGGGAAAAGTCGTCTCGCAAACTCCCCAAAATGTGGCAACAGCAAGTGTTAATCCACCAGCAGTAATGTCACTTAGGAAGAAAATATCTCATGTCTGATAAAGTGATCCTTGTTGTTCTCGATGGCTTGAGTTACCCAGTAGCCCATGATTGTATGGGCTACCTCAATGGATTGATCGAAGTTGATCGAGCAACGCTCTATAAAGTGGAGTGTGAGCTACCCTCTATGTCACGCCCTTTATACGAATGTATTTTGACGGGAGTTTCCCCTGTCGATAGCGGTATCGTTAACAATGACGTCGTGCGTCTCTCCCACTTTGATAGTATTTTTTCTTTAGCCAAGAGAGCAGGTAAAACAACGGCAGCCGCGGCTTATTATTGGGTCAGCGAGCTATATAACCGAGCACCTTTTGTTGCGACTCGAGACCGTTTTACCAATGATAAGCAACTCGCTATCCAGCATGGCTGTTTTTACCAAGCAGACCATTATCCAGACAGCCACCTATTTATGGATGCGGAATACCTGCGCACTCAATACTCGCCTGATTTTTTACTGATCCATCCGATGAATATTGATGATACAGGCCATAAGTTTGGTTTTGATTCCTCACAATATCGTAACGCGGCGCGGCAAGCCGACACTATTTTGTCAAATTACTTACCTCAATGGATTGAGCAAGGCTATCAAATTATTGTCACGAGTGATCATGGCATGAACAGTGATCGTAGCCATGGCGGTATATTACCTGAAGAGCGCGCTGTTCCTCTGTTTGTTATTGGCGAGCAATTTTCACATCAAGAACAGTGTATGGTGAAGCAAACTGCGATTTGTGGCACGGTTTGCGCCTTACTCGGAATTGAATATGGCGATAAAACAATCTGTCACACATTATTGGTAGGAGATAATTAATGGCCGACGTTAGCGTACCTTGTGAACAAGCAAACCACCAACAAGGGAAAGCCGCAATGTTAAAGAAACACTTATCACGTTTTCATTGGGGATCAGCCTTATTAACACTGCCATTTATTACATTGTTTTGCTTGTTTCAAATCGCCCCTATGATTTGGGTATTTATCAATAGCTTTATTTATGAAGAAGCTTGGTCAGTCGACAACTACCTTGATATTTTCACCAACGATTTTTATCTGCAAGCCTTTGAGAACACCCTCTGGTTATCGATTGTCTGTAGTGTCATCGGGCTATTCATTTCTGCATTAACGGCATTTTCCATTTATAAAATGCAAGGCAGAGTACGCAGTATGATGATTTCCTTCACCACAATGGCGAGTAACTTTAGCGGTGTTCCCCTTGCCTTTGCTTTTATCATCATACTTGGGGTCAATGGCGCAATTACCCTGCAATTGAAATCTTGGGGAATTATTGAGGATTTCGATATTTATAGCGCAAGTGGGTTAATGCTGCTGTATATCTACTTTCAAATTCCTCTGGGTATTTTGTTGCTTTATCCTGCCTTTGATGCGTTGAAACCAGAGTGGGAAGATGCGGCTAAAACCATGGGAGCCAGTAAATTATCTTATTGGCGCAACGTTGCTATCCCCGTACTCGCTCCCGCATTACTTGGTACTTTTATTATTTTAGTTGCTAATGCCGTTGGGGCTTACGCGAGCACTTACGCCCTGATGAGTGGCAATTACAATCTAGTGACCATCCGTATTGCCAGCTTAGTCTCCGGCGACCTTTATTTAGAGCCTAATTTAGCAGCAGCATTATCCGTTTTACTAATTGCTATTCTTGGATTTATCACTGCCATCCATCATTGGCTATTAAAACGGAGTTATCATGCCAAGTCATAATCTTACCGCCAAGCCAAATGGCTCTTCCGGCCTTTGGCTACATAAATTCATTCTTATTAGTGTTGTTTTGTTATTAGCTCTACCTATTGTTGCCACTTTTATTTATTCAATTTCTACACAATGGGGAGCGACCGTTTTACCGGATGCCTTATCGATAAAATGGTATTTACAGTTATGGCAAGACCCTCGATTTCTGTATGCTTTTGGGCGGTCGCTGCTCATCTGTTTTAGTACTTTGTTGGTTAGCGCACTGGTCATTTTACCAATGGCATTTGCCGTGTTTTACCGCTTCCCGAAATTAAAGGGGCTGATGGATTTACTGATCATCCTGCCTTTTGCTATTCCCCCTGTGGTGTCATCGGTGGGTCTATTACAAATATTTGCTGATGAGCCATTTATGTTGGTTGGTACGCCATGGATATTAATTGGTACTTATTTCACTATCACCCTACCTTTCATGTACCGTGCACTCGCTAATAGCTTCCAAGGCATTAATTTACATGACTTAATGGATGCCGCGCATTTACTCGGAGCAAGTACCTTTAAGGCTTTCTTATTAATAGTATTACCGAATATTCGCAAAGGGTTACTGGTCTCATTACTGATCTCATTTTCATTTTTGATGGGTGAGTTTGTGTTTGCCAACATTTTGGTGGGAACACGTTATGAAACATTGCAAATCTACTTATTTAATATGCGTCAAACCAGCGGTCACTTTACCTCTGCGTTGGTGATGTCTTATTTCTTATTTACCTTGTTACTCACATGGCTCGCCACGCGGATGAGCCGTTCGGGAGATGAATAATGAGTTATGTTATTGCTGAAAATTTGAGTAAATCATTTGGTCAAAATCAGGTGTTCTCTAATATTCAATTCACAATAGAAAAAGGCGAATTTATTACCCTGTTAGGGCCTAGCGGCTGTGGAAAATCGACCTTATTGCGCTGTATTGCCGGACTCGAACAACCTGATAATGGTGACCTGTATATCAATCGCCAAAACATCACGCACCAAGCAGCCCATCAGCGAGGCGTTGGCATGGTCTTTCAAAGTTATGCGTTATTCCCGAATATGACAGTTGAAGACAATATCGCCTTCGGCCTAAAAATGCGTAAAGTCAACAGCACTGAGCGCAATAAAGCGGTTGCAGACGTTATTGAAATGGTTGAGTTGCAAGGTAAAGAGCAGCAATTTCCTCACCAGCTTTCGGGTGGACAGCGGCAACGTGTCGCTCTTGCACGTGCATTGGTGATGAAGCCCCAAATATTGCTATTGGATGAGCCACTTTCGGCATTAGATGCGCGTATTCGTAAACATCTGCGCCAACAGATCCGTCATATCCAACGTGAGTTAAAATTGACGACCATTTTTGTTACTCATGATCAAGATGAAGCCATGATCATGTCTGATCGCATCTTTTTAATGAATAAAGGGGCGATTATCCAGAACGATACAGCTGAGAATATCTACACGCAACCAGCCAATGAATTTGTGGCTCGTTTTATGGGCAATTACAACCTTGTGGAGGCTGACAAAGCCAATGCGCTACTCGGGCTTAATTTGCAAGGTACGCTCGCTATTCGCCCAGAATCCATCTATGTTAAAGAAGCAGGGCGACATTACGGTGAGCATATTTCACAGCCCGTCGATGCGATTATTTTAGATCATCAACTGTTAGGTAATATTATTCGTTATTCCGTCAATACCGCGGCAGGCAATATGACGGTTGATTTGTTAAATCGCTCATCTGAAAGACTATTTGAACCTGGTACACGCCTTGAGTTAATGTTTAATAAGAACGAAATTCGCGCACTACGTTAGCAAACGAGATAAAAGAGGCACAATGCAAAACAAATTGGCGGTTTTTGATTTAGATGACACCCTAATTCAGGGGGATAGCAGCGTACTGTGGACACAATACCTGTGGGATAAGCAAATTATCACCGACCCGCGTTTTGTCGAAGCCGACAAACAAATGATGGCACAATATAACTCAGGCTCCCTAGATATGGCGACTTACCTGCGTTTTAGCCTGCAATCGCTATCTGGGTTCAGCATCGAGCAAGTTGATCTCTGGTTAGATGATTTTGTTGAGAGCATGATCGTGCCACGTATATATCCCGAAGGGATCCGCACAATCGAGCAGTATCGAAAGCAAGGGATCCCGATCATTGTGATCTCTGCAACCGTTTCTTTTATTGTGAAAAAGATAGCCGAACGATTCGCTGCTGATGTCGTGATGGGAATCGACATCAAGCAGAAAAATGGCGGTTACAGCACCGAAATAGAAGGCATTGCGACTTTTAAAGCAGGCAAAGTCAAACGCCTGCTTCAGTGGATCAGCCACCAGCCAATTACCGATGCCTATATTTATTTCTATACCGATTCCGCCAATGATCTGCCCATGTGCCAATTTGCCGATGAGGTGTTTATCGTAAATGGTGACGCGCGTCTTTGCCAAGTCGCCACCGAACAACATTGGACACAATATCACTGGGAAGTTTGAATATTTTTTTTGCACCTCTTATACTAGGTCCATCTTGTCGGAGTGCCTAGTGGCGAAAGCTACGGGCTGAGACCGTTAATTCGGGATCCGCGGAACCTGATCGGGTTAATACCTGCGAAGGGAACAAGAGTAATCATTCAGCGTAACAATTTTGGTTATTTGCTTTTGCATATTTAGGCTGACAACTCATACGCAACACAGCAAACGTCAGCTAACAAAATGAACACGCAACGCCATACCATTACTCCATCCGAACTCCAGACAAGCAACTTTCTTACGATAAACCTGAGTGCTACGCCCATATACGCGTAATCGCTCGTGACAATGTCAGGAAATTGCTATGTCCCAAAATAATATTATCCCTACAAGCGATCTTTCTCCTAAAGCGGCGCCTGCAAGAACGCGCAAAGCACAACGTGATGCGGCCGAAAACTTTATCAATACGGTTTCTGGCGTATCCTTCCCTAATTCAAAACGTATCTACCTAACAGGTTCAAGAGACGATATCCAAGTGCCAATGCGAGAAATCCAGCTCTCACCAACCCTCATTGGCGGCGATAAAGATAATCCTCAATTTGAAGATAATGAGCCTGTTCCTGTTTATGATACTTCAGGCCCCTATGGCGACCCAGCCGCAGAATTAAATGTTCATAAAGGATTAAAAAAGATCCGTGAAGGTTGGATCCGCGAGCGTAATGATACTGTTCCGGTTGATACCCTCAGCTCAGATTTTACGCAGCAGCGACTTGCCGACGCGGGTCTCGATCACTTACGATTTAATCATCGCCCCCACCCATTGAAAGCGATGAAGGGTCGCTGTGTAACACAGCTTCATTATGCACGCCAAGGTATTATTACCCCTGAAATGGAATTTATCGCCATTCGCGAAAATATGGGACGTGAACGTATTCGTGGTGACGTTTTAAGACAGCAGCACCCCGGACAATCATTTGGTGCAAATCTGCCTGAAAACATCACGCCGGAATTTGTCCGCCAAGAAGTTGCCGCGGGCCGTGCCATCATCCCAGCCAATATCAATCACCCTGAATCTGAGCCAATGATTATTGGTCGCAACTTCCTAGTGAAAGTGAACGCCAATATCGGTAACTCATCGGTGACTTCTTCCATTGAAGAAGAGGTTGAAAAACTGATTTGGTCTACCCGCTGGGGAGCCGATACCGTTATGGATCTGTCTACTGGTCGTTATATTCATGAAACTCGTGAGTGGATCCTACGTAACAGTCCAGTGCCAATTGGTACTGTGCCTATTTATCAAGCACTCGAAAAGGTTAATGGGGTTGCCGAAAATCTCACGTGGGAAATGTTCCGCGATACACTGCTTGAACAGGCCGAACAAGGGGTCGATTACTTTACTATCCATGCAGGTGTGCTCCTGCGCTATGTCCCTATGACGGCGAAACGTTTAACCGGTATTGTCTCCCGTGGTGGCTCGATCATGGCGAAATGGTGCCTCTCTCATCACCAAGAAAACTTCTTATATGAAAATTTCCGTGAAATTTGTGAGATTTGTGCAGCCTATGATGTATCACTGTCATTAGGTGATGGTTTACGCCCAGGGTCAATTCAAGATGCTAACGATGAAGCCCAATTTGCTGAACTGCATACCCTTGGTGAGCTTACAAAAATTGCTTGGGAATATGACGTGCAAGTGATGATTGAAGGCCCAGGACATGTGCCAATGCAGATGATCCACCGCAACATGACGGAAGAGCTTGAACATTGTCATGAAGCGCCGTTTTATACCCTCGGCCCACTAACTACCGATATCGCTCCCGGTTATGACCATTTTACATCAGGTATTGGGGCAGCCATGATCGGCTGGTTTGGCTGTGCAATGCTCTGTTATGTCACCCCAAAAGAGCATTTGGGCTTACCAAATAAAGAGGATGTTAAGCAAGGGCTAATCACCTATAAAATTGCGGCTCATGCTGCCGACCTCGCGAAAGGGCATCCCGGAGCACAAATTCGTGATAATGCTATGTCTAAAGCGCGTTTTGAGTTCCGCTGGGAAGATCAATTTAACCTAGCTCTCGACCCAGATACCGCACGTGCTTATCACGATGAAACCCTGCCACAAGCGTCAGGGAAAGTTGCCCATTTCTGCTCTATGTGTGGTCCTAAATTCTGCTCAATGAAAATTTCACAAGAAGTCCGTGATTATGCGGCGCAAAAGGAAGCTGGCATGGAGCAAATGTCCGAAGCTTTCCGCGCTCATGGCAGCGAGTTGTATCACAGTGCCGAGGTCGTGTCCGATGAAAAAATTGCCTAGCACTCCCTTTGCTCCCACTGAGCAACGATTGGGGCTTTATCCTGTGGTCGACTCTGTAGAATGGATTGAACGCTTGCTTAATGCAGGCGTAACGACTATCCAGCTACGTATTAAAGATAAGCATGATGATGAAGTGCGTGATGATATCCAACAAGCGATTGCTCTCGGTGAAAAGCATCATGCGCGGCTATTTATCAATGACTATTGGCGCTTAGCTATCGAGCTCGGTGCCTATGGTGTTCATCTTGGACAAGAAGATCTGGAAACCACCGACCTATTGGCTATTCATCAAGCTGGGCTACGTTTAGGCATCTCAACTCATGATCAACATGAGCTTGCTATCGCTAAATCCGTGCGCCCTTCTTATATTGCGATGGGGCATATTTTCCCAACAGAAACCAAGAAAATGCCCTCAGCACCTCAAGGATTGGAGACACTCAAAACCATGGTAGAAGCGACTCCCGATTACCCCACGGTCGCGATTGGCGGTATCTCTATCGATAGAGTGCCAGCAGTGCTCGCAACCGGTGTTGGAAGTGTCGCCTTAGTGAGTGCAATTACCAAAGCAGATGATTGGCTAGAGGCAACAAAAACCCTTTTACGCCTCGTAGAAAATCACTGATTACCTGAATCAAACCCGCCCACACGCTCTCGTGATGGCGGGTTAATTCGAGGAGTTCATCATGTTAAATGATCATGAATTTATGCGTTATAGCCGCCAGCTACTGCTTGAAGATATCGGCCCTGAAGGACAAGGCAAACTTAAAACGAGTAAGGTACTGATTGTTGGCCTTGGTGGTTTAGGTGCACCGGCATCACTTTATTTAGCGGCCGCTGGCGTCGGTGAGTTATGGCTTGCGGATCACGACGAGCTACACCTTTCTAATCTACAGCGGCAAGTTTTATATGGCACTGAGGACATTCCTCAATCTAAAGCCAAACTTGCCGCAAAACGACTACAAGATCTTAATCCACTGATCCATACCCATGTCTTACAACAAAAGTTAGATATTCACACATTGCTTCCCTTGGTTGAGCAAGTCGATTTAGTTCTCGATTGTTGCGATAACATGGCCACTCGCCATGCCGTTAATGCGGCCTGTGTCATGGCAAATAAAACGTTGGTTAGTGGCAGTGCCGTGGGGTTTGGTGGGCAGCTTATGGTGCTTGAGCCACCCTTTAATCACGGCTGTTACGCATGTTTATACCCTGACCAGACGGAGCCTCAGCGTAACTGTCGTACCGCAGGTGTGCTTGGCCCTGTCGTGGGGGTCATAGGCACATTGCAAGCCTTAGAGGCCATCAAATTATTAGTCGGATTGCCTTCCTCGCTAAGCGGTAAATTGCGTTTATTTGATGGTAAACAGCAGCAATGGAATACCTTGCAACTGACACCGTCCATTCAATGTCCAATCTGCCGAGAAGAAACATGCGCCTTATAATTAACGACCAGCCAATGGAGTTTGATGCGCCATTAACCGTGTCTCAATTACTCGCTTCTCTAGAGCGCAGTACGGTCGGCACGGCTTTGGCCATCAACCAAGTGATCATTCCTCGTCATCAATGGGATTCACACCTCGTGAATGACCAAGACAATATCTTATTGTTTCAAGCTATCGCTGGAGGCTAATCATGTTAAAAATTGCCGATGTGACTTTTCAGTCACGCCTCTTTACTGGCACAGGAAAATTTGCCAATCCAACATTGATGCAAAACGCAATCACTGCATCAGGCAGTCAGCTTGTTACCATGGCGATGAAACGTATAGATTTACGTGGCAATGACGATGGCATTTTAAAGCCTTTGCAAGAGATTGGGGTAAAACTGCTCCCTAATACTTCTGGTGCGAAAAATGCCCAAGAAGCTATTTTTGCCGCACGCCTTGCCCGTGAAGCGTTGGGAACTCATTGGGTTAAACTAGAAATTCACCCCGATGTGAAATATCTCTTACCCGATCCCGTCGAAACCTTAATTGCTGCCGAACAGCTCGTAAAAGAAGGGTTTGTGGTACTGCCTTATTGCAGTGCTGATCCTGTGCTGTGTCGTCGTCTCGAAGAAGTCGGTTGTGCAGCCGTAATGCCACTTGGTGCACCGATTGGCACCAATAAAGGTTTAGTCACCAAAGAGATGTTACGGATCATTATTGAGCAATCGACGATCCCCGTAGTGGTTGATGCAGGGATTGGCGCACCTAGCCATGCGATCGAAGCGATTGAAATGGGGGCCGATGCCGTACTAGTCAATACCGCCATCGCTGTAGCAAAAGATCCTGTGCTCATGGCTCAAGCTTTTAAAGTCTCCCTTGAAGCCGCAGAGCTTGCCCGACGCGCTGGCCTTGCTAGCCCGAAACAACATGCTGAAGCTTCAAGCCCATTAACCGAGTTTTTGGGAGCATTACAATGAACAGCAGCTTTCGCCAACGCTGGCAGCAGCTAAATTGGGATGACCTAACCTTACAAATTTATGCCAAAAATACGCGAGATGTTGAGCAGGCTCTTGCTAGCGATACTTTAACACTTGATGATTTTATGGCATTGCTCTCCCCTGCCGCTCGCCCTTTTATTGAGCAATTAGCGCAGAAAGCCCAAAAGCTAACACGGCAACGTTTTGGTAATACCGTGGGGTTCTATGTGCCACTGTATTTATCAAATCTATGCGCTAATGATTGTACATATTGTGGTTTTTCAATGAGTAATCGCATTAAACGAAAAACGCTCGATAAAAACGAAATCATTAATGAGTGCGAGACAATCCGTAAAATTGGTTTTGATAGCCTGTTGTTAGTCACAGGGGAGCATCAAAATAAAGTGGGCATGGATTATTTTCGTGAGCATTTACCCACAATACGCCGCTATTTTAGCGCCTTGATGATGGAAGTTCAGCCACTGAGCACCGAAGAGTATGCTGAACTTAAGACATTAGGACTAGATGGTGTGATGGTGTATCAAGAGACTTACCACGAGCCAGCTTATCAACTACATCATTTGAAAGGTAAAAAACAGGATTTTCATTGGCGGCTGGAGACCCCTGACCGTTTAGGGCGGGCTGGTATCGATAAAATAGGACTTGGAGCATTAATTGGTTTATCTAACAGTTGGCGCACCGATTGCTATATGGTGGCGGAGCACCTGATTTATCTCCAAAAACACTATTGGCAGAGCCGTTATTCTATTTCATTTCCTCGTTTACGCCCTTGTGCTGGTGGTATAGAGCCGGCTTCTTTAATGAGTGAAGCTGAACTTGTGCAGCTTATTTGCGCATTTCGTTTATTGGCGCCAGATGTTGAGCTATCACTTTCAACCCGCGAATCGCCTTATTTTCGCGATCACGTTGTGCCACTTGCCATTAATAATGTCAGTGCGGGTTCAAAAACACAGCCGGGCGGTTATGCCGATGACCATGCTGAATTGGAACAATTTGCACCGCATGATAATCGTAGTGCCGCACAAGTTGCAGAATCTTTAATTCGTTCGGGTCTACAACCGGTCTGGAAAGATTGGGATGGCTATTTAGGGCGTTAATTTATCCGATAAACTTCAAGGAGGAAGTTTATCCCTTTTTTGGCTACTTTTACGTTTCATTTATCGGGCTATACTCCGTTCTCTGTTCACGACAAATGAATCATATATGATGACCCAAAAATGGTTTTTTCTACTTTTTGTCTTATTCTTTTCATTATTAATGAGTGGCTGTGCCAACGTTCGTTGGAAGCATCCAACGCCTTCGCGTGAAATCATCCAATTAATGATGTCGGAAATTCAGGGAGCCAGAAATATTGATGAAGAAGAGTTCGCCGTAGAAGAAACGCTTGCCCGATTAAAAGCACAAAAAGTATCTCATGGCACACGCCCTTTTCAGGTCGTATTATTCGGTAAAGATCATGAAATACGAGTTGAAGGTTATAGTGAGTATTTTGATTCACTTGGCATAATTTCCGATGCCGATTTTGCGCGTTTTTCTATCCCAAATAAAAACAATATTCAGGGATACTACTACTCCTACCGCGGCACAATGAAAGCTGTGGATTACAGCCTCCCTCACATGGTAAGGGATTCAAACAGTAAAGACAGCTTAGTTTTATATACCAAACCACTCACAAACTACCAGATCACCGTGATCTATTTAGAGGGTGCCCAATATCAATTTAACTACGGCTCAATGCCAATATCAATCGGGATTTTTGGTTCCGCTAAGTCCTATAAGAATAGTTTTGATGGCCGGTTTTATATCTCACCTAGCGACAAAACAAATCGTTACCAACTCCGCTCGCCAATGTACTAATGCGTGATCTAACCTCATTATAAACGCTACATAATGAGGTTTTTCTGTATTCGTTAATGAATCTTATCCCACTTAATACTGTTTTCGAGGATCAACGACAAAATGATCCCCATTAACAAACCATTCCCTAATAATGAACTAAACATCATTGGTAATGAATCCATGACAGCATCGGGGGCTGACATTAAAAAAATACCGATAAATAATGGTAGTGCTAAACGATAAATATTGCGGGCGTTCAATTTAATTTCGGCTAGAAATGAAAAAGAAGAGAATAATAATGGCAAATAAGTTGCCAACATCACCGCGCTACCAATCGCTAACGGTAATGAACGAAAAAACTGGGTCAATACGGCAACTGCACCAACGAATAACAGCAGTAAACTCCCAATCGTAAAAGAGACCCGCGAAGTATCCTTGGTCTGTGTAATCAAACCAATGGATGAGACAAACGGTGAAAACGGCACAACACCTAATGGTGCTGAAAATAAAGTTAAAACACCTGACGTCACAAAACTCCGCCGATAAATAGATTTTGTCGACTCTTTTTGCGGATAAAAAACATCACTGCCTCGTATCGCACCAAAAGTGTTTGAGGTATTCAAAATACCTGCCAGTATCGCAGTGATCACAATGCTTGGTTGAATATCATCTGCCCGTCCTAATGGAAAGAGTAGCCATTTAGCCTCTGAAACTGTGGAGATTTGTCCATGAAATAGCAGGCTGTAAGCCCCCCAGCCTAGAACAGTTCCACAGAGTAAAGCGTATTTGCTAATACTCGGGGGTAGAAAGACAATCATAGCGATAACAAAAATCAGCACTGCAAAGGCAAGAAAGAAAACTGGATAATTAACGGTAACGCTAGGATCTGAAACCCCAAAGGGTAGCCCTAACATCCCTTTTAGGAAAATTGAGACTAACTGAGCGCCAAGTAAAAACATAAATACGACTAAGACACCCGGTTTAAATAAGCCAGAGAGCCAGTTACCTAGTCCTGTTAGCCCTATTAATATAGTAACAATACCTGATAAAAAAATACCGACGGCGAGACTCCAACCAATAATTGCTAAAGAGGTTCCTTGCATCGACTCTGATAGCGTCACGGTTAAGATTGTTGCCCACCATAAACCGGTCGAACCTTCCATCAGTGCACGTTTGTGCCCTAAAAAAGCTTGTAGCAAACAGGCTAATGCAATAAGCAAAAAAGCGTATTGGGTGATAACAAATGTGGTTTCAGCCGATAAATGAAAGGCAGATTGCAGTGTAGGTGGAATAACAACGGTATTGCAAAAAATAAAGAAAAACCATTGGAAGCCCGAAATAAAGCTACTTTTTTTGATTATATTTTTCTGCACTGAAGACCCCATTATTTATTATTATCGATGGTTAACAGTCTAGTCGTGTTTAAATTAAATTTCTAATTATTATTTTTGGCCTATTACTTGGATATTTATCGATTATATTGAAAGGGCAGTCGCTAACAATGCTCTAAAATTAATGGTTAAATTTATTTAATTTTGAGTTAGGGAGATAGTATTTTTCTGTCATGGCCTATTTTATTAAATTTGCAAATTAACTTTTAAACCTACTCTTCATATTTATTTAATGCCATAGCGATAAGTTCACATTAATCACTTTATAATAAAAGCTAATAAATAAACATATATCCTATCTTTATTTATATTTGTGATATTAATGACTATGTATATTCTTTTCTACTTAAGGACATGACATGGTGACTCGAAAATATCGTTTTATGCCTTCCATTGAGAATGACACCATCAAACATAATTTGCAGTATTCTTCTTTTGATACATTACCCGATATTTATTAAGAGATATGGCGTTGGCCATATCTAGAAATACCTACGATCGAATGCAGGATTTCATGAAATTAAAAAAGAGCCTTTAATTTCTTCCCCAAATAATTATTTTCCAGAGTTAGCCAATTATCTCGCGTGTCCGCATATTCACATTATCACTGCCAATAAGGGTTAGTGGCAAAACGGACATTTTATATTGCTGATTTATACCTACAAAAAAACCGGCGCTATTGAAGCGCCGGTTTTATTATTGTGTTTCAATCAGGCTTATAAGCCTTAATTGTTATCGCTGCTGAACCCTGCATTTAACAGTTCAGCCAGGTTAGCCGTAGCTTCATCTGCGCTGACTTGTGGCGCTTCCACAACATCATTCAGATGACGGCGACGGATACGGTCTTGATGATACGCAAAACCAGTACCTGCTGGGATCAGACGACCCACAATAACGTTCTCTTTCAGACCGCGAAGCTCGTCACGTTTACCTGCAACGGCAGCTTCTGTCAGTACGCGTGTGGTTTCTTGGAACGATGCTGCTGAGATGAAGGATTCTGTTGCCAGAGATGCCTTCGTGATACCCAACAGGTCACGTTCGAACTTAGCTGGGATCTTACCATCCTGCTCAAGTTTACGGTTAGAAACTTTAACACGTGAGTACTCAACCTGCTCACCTTCAAGGAATTCAGAGCTTCCCGCGTCAGAGATAGTCACTTTACGCAGCATCTGACGAACGATAACTTCGATGTGTTTATCGTTAATCTTAACGCCTTGTAAGCGGTAAACTTCCTGAACCTCGTTCGTGATATAACGCGTAACCGCATGAACACCACGCAGACGCAAGATATCGTGTGGAGACTCTGGGCCATCGGAGATCACGTCACCGCGCTCTACGATCTCACCTTCAAACACGTTGAGCTGACGCCATTTAGGGATCATCTCTTCATACGGATCAGAACCATCCATCGGTGTGATCACCAGACGACGTTTACCTTTGGTTTCTTTACCGAAGGAAACAATACCGCTGATCTCAGCCAAGATTGCAGGCTCTTTCGGACGACGTGCTTCAAACAGGTCAGCAACACGTGGTAGACCACCCGTGATATCTTTAGTCCCCACAGATTCTTGTGGAATACGCGCTAAAGTATCACCCACGTTGATAGCGATGCCATCATCTAACTGAACAATTGCTTTACCCGGTAAGAAGTACTGAGCAGGCATGTCTGTGTTAGGAATAAGCACATCGTTACCATTTGCATCAACAACACGCAATGCAGGACGCAGGTCTTTACCACCACTAGTACGTTCCGCAGTATCCAGAACAACGATTGAAGACAGACCGGTTAATTCATCAGTCTGACGAGTCATTGTTTGACCATCAATCATGTCAGAGAAGCGGATAATACCGGATACTTCACTGACAACTGGCATGGTATGTGGATCCCAGTTAGCAACAGTTTCGCCACCGTTAACTGCTTCACCGTCACCTTTAGTCAGGTGCGCACCGTAAGGAACTTTGTAGCTCTCTTTAGTACGACCGAACTCATCAATCAGGCGTAATTCGGTATTACGTGAAGTAATAACCAGTTTGCCTTCTGAGTTAGTCACAAATTTCGCGTTAACCAGTTTCAGCGTACCTGGATTACGAACTTGGATGCTAGATTCTGCTGCCGCACGAGATGCCGCACCACCGATGTGGAACGTACGCATCGTCAACTGTGTACCTGGTTCACCGATTGACTGTGCCGCGATAACCCCGATAGCTTCACCTTTGTTGATGATATGACCACGAGCCAGGTCACGACCATAACAGTGAGCACACACACCGAAGTCAGTTTCACAGCTAACGACGGAACGGACTTTAACGCTGTCAACAGAGTTTTCTTCTAACAGGTCACACCATTTTTCGTGTAGCAACGTATTACGTGGAACCAGAATGTCCGCGGTACCTGGGATCAGGATGTCTTCCGCAGTCACACGACCCAATACACGCTCACGCAGTGGTTCTTTAACATCGCCACCCTCGATAACCGGAGTCATCAGGATACCTTCGTGAGTACCACAATCGTCTTCAGTCACAACCAAGTCCTGAGCAACGTCAACGAGACGACGAGTCAGATAACCAGAGTTCGCTGTTTTCAATGCGGTATCCGCAAGACCTTTACGAGCACCGTGCGTAGAAATAAAGTACTGGAGAACGTTCAGACCTTCACGGAAGTTCGCCGTGATTGGTGTTTCGATGATTGAGCCATCTGGCTTAGCCATCAGACCACGCATACCCGCAAGCTGACGGATCTGAGCGGCAGAACCACGAGCACCGGAGTCGGCCATCATAAAGATACTGTTGAAAGAAACCTGTTGTTCTTCTTCACCGTCACGGTTAATAACTGTTTCAGTTGACAGGTTTTCCATCATCGCTTTAGCAACACGTTCGTTTGCCGCAGCCCAGATATCGATAACTTTGTTGTAACGTTCGCCTGCTGTCACCAGACCAGACTGGAACTGTTCCTGAATTTCTGCAACTTCCGCTTCTGCTTCGGCGATGATCCCTGCTTTTTTCTCAGGAATAACCATATCGTCGATACCAACAGATGCACCAGAGCGTGCCGCGTAGGCAAAACCGGTATACATGATTTGGTCAGCAAAAATAACCGTTGGTTTCAGACCCAGTACACGGTAACAGGTGTTCAGCATTTTGGAGATCGCTTTCTTACCTAGCGCTTGGTTAACCAGCGAATAAGGCAAGCCTTTTGGTACGATCATCCACAAAATTGCACGACCAACAGTAGTATCAACCATACTGGTGTTAATCGTAATGTTACCTTCACCGTCTTTCACTTCTTCAGTGATACGGACTTTAACGCGGGCATGCAGTGATGCATGACCTGAACGGTAAACACGCTCAGCTTCTTTCGGGCCGGCCAGAACCATGCCTTCGCCTTTCGCGTTTACGCAGTCACGAGTCATATAGTAGAGACCCAATACAACGTCCTGTGAAGGAACGATGATAGGCTCACCACTTGCTGGTGACAGAATGTTGTTGGTTGACATCATCAACGCACGTGCTTCTAACTGAGCTTCCAGAGTTAGAGGAACGTGTACCGCCATTTGGTCACCATCGAAGTCGGCGTTATATGCCGCACAAACGAGTGGGTGCAATTGGATAGCTTTACCTTCGATCAGAATTGGTTCGAACGCTTGGATACCCAGACGGTGAAGTGTTGGTGCACGGTTCAGCATGACTGGGTGTTCACGGATAACTTCATCCAAGATATCCCAAACTACCGCTTCTTCGCGCTCAACCATTTTCTTCGCTGCTTTAATGGTTGTTGCCAGACCACGTAGTTCTAATTTGCCATAAATAAATGGTTTGAATAGCTCAAGAGCCATTTTCTTAGGCAGACCACACTGATGCAGACGCAGGTATGGACCTACTGTAATAACCGAACGACCTGAGTAGTCAACACGCTTACCTAGCAAGTTCTGACGGAAACGACCTTGTTTACCTTTGATCATATCAGCCAAAGATTTCAGAGGACGTTTGTTAGAACCTGTAATTGCACGACCACGACGACCGTTATCTAACAGTGCGTCAACCGCTTCTTGCAGCATACGTTTTTCGTTACGTACGATGATGTCTGGCGCAGCCAGATCCAGAAGACGTTTCAGACGGTTGTTACGGTTGATCACGCGACGATACAGATCGTTCAGATCTGACGTTGCGAAACGGCCACCATCCAGAGGAACTAATGGACGTAGATCAGGTGGTAACACAGGTAGAACGTTCAGGATCATCCACTCTGGTTTGTTGCCAGATTGAATGAACGCTTCTAACAGTTTAATGCGCTTAGTCAGCTTCTTACGCTTAGTTTCAGAGTTAGTTTCATTCAACTCTTCGCGTAGTGTTTCACACTCGTTCTCAAGATCGAGGTTTTTCAGCAGACCTTGGATTGCTTCCGCACCCATTTTCGCGTCAAATTCGTCACCGAACTCTTCCAGCGCATCGAGGTATTGTTCTTCTGTCAGGATCTGTCCACGTTCAAGGCTAGTCATACCGCCTTCAACAACGACATAAGATTCAAAATACAGAACACGCTCGATATCACGCAGAGGCATATCAAGTAACAAACCGATACGGGATGGCAGTGATTTTAAGAACCAGATGTGTGCTGTCGGAGAAGCAAGTTCAATATGCCCCATGCGCTCACGACGAACTTTAGTCTGGGTGACTTCAACGCCACATTTCTCACAAATCACACCGCGGTGTTTTAAACGTTTGTACTTACCGCACAGACATTCGTAGTCTTTTACTGGCCCGAAAATACGCGCACAGAAAAGGCCGTCACGCTCAGGTTTGAACGTACGGTAGTTAATGGTTTCTGGCTTTTTCACTTCACCGAATGACCATGAACGGATCATATCAGGTGATGCCAGAGCAATTTTGATCGCATCAAACTCTTCGGTCTTGGTTTGCGCTTTCAGAAACTTAATTAAGTCTTTCACAAAATGGCTCCTGTCGGAGTTAGACCTGTCAGGTGAGAGGCCCCTGCCTCTCCCCTAATCCCAGTACTTATACTGGCCGGAAGACTAAAATTAGCCTTCCGGTACAAACGAATTACTCGTCTTCCAGTTCGATGTTGATACCCAGTGAACGGATTTCTTTCAACAATACGTTGAAGGATTCCGGCATACCAGGTTCCATCTGATGGCTGCCATCGACGATGTTTTTATACATCTTCGTACGGCCGTTAACGTCATCCGACTTAACAGTCAACATCTCTTGGAGTGTATAGGCTGCACCGTATGCTTCCAGTGCCCACACTTCCATCTCCCCGAAACGCTGACCACCGAACTGAGCTTTACCACCCAGCGGTTGCTGAGTAACCAAGCTGTAAGAACCAGTAGAACGGGCGTGCATTTTATCGTCAACCAAGTGGTTCAGTTTCAGCATGTACATGTAACCAACAGTTACTTGACGCTCAAACTTCTCACCAGTACGGCCGTCGAACAATGTAATCTGACCAGAAGTTGGCAGACCACCCAGTTTCAACAGTTCTTTAATTTCAATTTCTTTCGCACCATCAAACACTGGCGTTGCGATTGGCATACCTTTTTTCAGGTTCTCAGCCAGACGCAATACTTCTTCATCAGAGAAAGTATTCAGATCCACTTTTTGACGTGGGTCATCACCAAGGTCATAGGCTTTCTGGATAAACTCACGCAGTTTGGCAACTTCTTGCTGCTGTTTAAGCATAGCATTAATTTTGTCACCAATACCTTTCGCAGCCATACCCAAGTGGGTTTCCAGAATCTGACCGATATTCATACGTGAAGGTACGCCCAGTGGGTTCAGAACGATGTCTACAGGGTTACCGTTTTCATCGTAAGGCATGTCTTCAACTGGGTTGATTTTTGAGATAACACCCTTGTTACCATGGCGACCCGCCATTTTATCACCCGGTTGGATCTGACGTTTAACAGCCAGATAAACCTTAACAATTTTCAGTACGCCTGGAGCCAGATCATCACCTTGGGTGATCTTACGACGCTTAGCATCGAGTTTTTTCTCAAACTCAGATTTCAGCTCATCGTACTGCTCAGCAAGTTGCTCTAACTGGTTCTGTTTCTCTTCATCAGCCAGAGACAGCTCTAACCAGCGATCGCGAGGCAGTTTGTCCAGTTTCTCTGCTTCAATTCCGCCACTGATCAATACAGAACGGATACGAGCAAATATACCGGCTTCGAAAATACGTAACTCTTCAGTTAAGTCTTTCTTAGCATCACGTAATTGTGTTTCTTCGATTTCCAGCGCACGCTTGTCTTTTTCTACGCCATCACGGGTAAATACTTGTACGTCAATAACCGTACCAGAAACACCGTTAGGAACGCGTAGAGAAGAGTCTTTAACGTCAGACGCTTTTTCACCAAAGATTGCACGTAGCAATTTCTCTTCTGGTGTCAGTTGGGTTTCGCCTTTCGGCGTCACTTTACCAACTAGGATATCGCCGCCTTTAACTTCAGCACCGATGTACACGATACCAGACTCATCGAGTTTAGAGAGTGCCGCTTCACCGACGTTAGGAATATCAGCAGTAATTTCTTCAGGCCCCAGTTTGGTATCACGAGACACACAAGAGAGTTCCTGAATATGGATGGTTGTAAAACGGTCTTCTTGAACAACACGCTCAGAAACGAGGATGGAGTCCTCGAAGTTATAACCATTCCATGGCATGAATGCCACGCGCATGTTTTGGCCAAGTGCCAATTCACCTAGGTCAGTTGAAGGACCATCAGCTAACACGTCACCACGTTCAACTGGTTCCCCTAAAGATACACAAGGCATCTGGTTAATACAGGTGTTCTGGTTAGAACGGGTATATTTGGTTAGGTTATAAATATCGATTCCAGCTTCACCCGGATACATCTCATCTTCATTAACTTTAATAACGATACGAGAAGCATCAACGTACTGAACTGTACCACCGCGTTTTGCAACTGCTGTTACACCGGAGTCAACAGCAACCGCACGTTCCATACCTGTACCCACTAATGGTTTATCAGCGCGTAAAGTTGGAACCGCTTGACGTTGCATGTTCGCACCCATCAATGCACGGTTAGCATCATCGTGTTCAAGGAATGGGATCAGTGACGCACCAACAGAAACAACCTGTTGAGTCGAAACGTCCATATATTCAACTTGATCGCGGCTGAACAAGCTTGATTCACCACGGTTACGACAAGTGATCAGTTCTTCAACGAAGCTACCATCTTCCGCCAATACGGTGTTTGCCTGAGCAATGATGAAGTTACCTTCTTCAATTGCTGACAGATAGTGAATTTCGTCAGTAACGATACCATCGCGCACTAAACGGTAAGGTGTTTCTAGGAAACCATACTCGTTAGTCTGTGCATAAACAGACAATGAGTTAATCAGACCGATGTTCGGACCTTCAGGGGTTTCGATTGGACAAACACGACCGTAGTGAGTTGGGTGAACGTCACGTACTTCAAAGCCCGCACGCTCACGAGTCAGACCGCCTGGGCCTAACGCTGAGATACGACGTTTGTGTGTGATTTCTGACAGTGGGTTGTTTTGGTCCATAAATTGAGACAATTGGCTGGAACCAAAGAACTCTTTCACTGCCGCAGAAATTGGCTTCGCGTTGATCATATCTTGTGGCATCAATGCATCGAGGTCGCCCAGAGAAAGACGCTCTTTCACTGCACGCTCAACACGGACCAGACCGACACGGAACTGGTTTTCTGCCATTTCACCAACAGAACGAATACGACGGTTACCTAAGTGGTCAATATCGTCGACTTCGCCTTTACCGTTACGGATATCGATGAGCTTACGCATAACATCAATGATGTCTTCTTCACTCAGGATACCAGAACCTTCGATTTCATCGCGGCCCAGTGAACGGTTGAACTTCATGCGACCTACCGCAGACAAGTCGTAACGATCTTCTGAGAAGAACAGGTTATCGAACAGGTTTTCAGCCGCTTCACGTGTTGGTGGCTCACCAGGGCGCATCATACGGTAGATTTCTACCAGCGCGCTCAGGCGGTCATTTGTTGGATCGACACGCAGGGTTTCAGAAATGTAAGCACCGTGGTCTAAGTCGTTGGTAAACAATGTTTCAATTGTTTTATGACCCGCTTGGCTCAGACGTGCCAACATATCTAATGAAAGTTCCATGTTAGCTGCACAAATCAGCTCGCCAGTACTTTCATCAATGTAATCTCTTGCGACTACTTTACCCGCGATATATTCAACAGGCGCTTCAATGCTGTTGACTTCTTCTTTTTCTAGCAAGCGGATATGACGTGCAGTGATACGACGGCCTTTTTCAACATAGACTTTGCCGTTTGCTTCAATATCAAATGAAGCAGTTTCACCACGTAGACGCTCAGGAACCAGCGTCATCATCAGCTTGTTATCACGGATTTGGAATACAGTTTTGTCGAAGAACAAGTTCAGAATGTCTTCGGTGCTGTAATCCATTGCACGTAGAATAATGGTCGCAGGTAATTTACGGCGACGGTCGATACGTACAAACAGGTTATCTTTCGGATCGAATTCGAAATCAAGCCATGAACCGCGGTAAGGGATAATACGCGCGTTGTACAGGACTTTACCTGAGGAGTGTGTTTTACCTTTGTCGCTGTCGAAGAACACACCAGGACTACGGTGTAACTGAGAAACGATAACACGCTCAGTACCGTTGATAACGAAGGTTCCGTTTTCGGTCATGAGTGGAATTTCACCCATGTAGACTTCTTGTTCTTTGATGTCTTTTACAGTGCCTTCTGGTGCTTCACGCTCATAAACAATGAGGCGCAGCTTAACACGCAGTGGTGCAGAGTATGTGACGCCACGGATTTGACATTCTTTAACATCAAAAACAGGCTCACCCAGACGATAGCTGACATATTGCAGTTCAGCATTACCGCTGTAGCTCTGAATAGGAAACACAGAACGGAAAGCTGCTTCCAGCCCGTTCTGACCATCAGGATCTTGCTCGATAAACTTCTGGAACGAGTCAAGTTGGATAGAAAGGAGATAAGGTACATCCAACACTTGTGGACGTTTACCAAAATCCTTACGAATACGTTTTTTCTCGGTATAGGAGTAAACCATAGGGTTCCTCAGCTCGCTGATCAGTGACCCACTCTGTCCGTCCATAAGGACAGCATCGATAACGCTATTTTTTGAAATGGAAAATGAACACTTTCCGTAATACTCATTGCTATTACTCTTAAATCATTTCATTGTGCCACTCTGACTACCGAGCTACCCGAGCGGGTCGTAGCTGAGAACACAGTATATTAAGTCGTCAATAGAAAGAAGTATTGGAGGGTTTGTTAACATCAAAATTGCGTGAAAAAGCTGTTAACACCCAATCACGCTTTACAGCGCAAAAAGGCTGGTGATTAAAAAATCACCAGCCATCAGCCTTTAAGTTAGGCTGCAAACTGAAGACTGAACTTATTTAAGCTCAACAGAAGCGCCTGCTTCTTCAAGAGATTTTTTCAGAGCTTCAGCTTCGTCTTTGCTAGCACCTTCTTTAATAGTTGCTGGCGCAGATTCTACCATATCTTTAGCTTCTTTCAGACCCAGACCGGTCGCACCGCGAACTGCTTTGATAACAGCAACTTTGTTACCGCCAACAGAAGCCAGAACAACGTCGAACTCAGTTTTTTCTTCAGCAGCTTCAGCAGCAGCACCTGGAGCAACAGCAACAGCTGCAGCAGCAGAAACGCCGAATTTTTCTTCCATCATAGTGATCAGTTCAACAACGTCCATTACAGACATTTCAGCAACTGCGTCAAGGATTTGGTCTTTAGTGATAGACATAACAAGTGTTCCTAAAATTCAGAAATAGTTTATACGTTAAAAAGCAACGAAGGAAAGGGCTTATGCAGCTTCTTTCTGATCGCGCAGAGCAGCCAGAGTGCGAACCAGTTTGCCTGCAGCGGCTTCTTTCATGGTTGCCATCAGGCGTGCGATTGCTTCTTCGTAAGTTGGGAGTGTTGCCAGACGATCGATATCTTTCGCTTGGATTAACTCACCTTCAAAGGCCGCAGCTTTAATCTCAAATGCTGGATTCGCTTTCGCGAACTCTTTGAACAGACGAGCAGCAGCGCCCGGGTGTTCGTTAGAGAAAGCAATCAAGGTTGGACCAACAAACGCGTCTTTCAGGACTTCGTAAGAAGTACCTTCAACAGCACGACGGATCAGCGTGTTACGAACAACACGGATGTAAACGCCAGCTTCGCGACCTGCTTTACGCAGTTCAGTCATTTTTGCTACAGTTACGCCGCGTGAATCAGCAACAACTGCAGAAAGCGCGCCTTTGGCTACTTCGCTGACTTCAGCAACAATCGCTTGTTTGTCTTGAAGATTTAGTGCCATTAGCTTCTTGCTCCTGGATTAACCGGGAAACCCCGGGGACTCACATCACCCAAACACGACATGTGTTGAGCGCTAAAACACGGTGAGCAGAAGCCAGAATAAAATTCTTGGTATCTCTGTCACCGTCTACGCAGGTAGATTAAGTATTGCTACACCTGCGGTCTTGGACGGGGTCTGGAAAGGCCAGACTCCATACCGAAATTCGTGGTTTACTAATACTAAAATAGTACTAGCAAACTCAAGGCGTCAGATTTTATACAAATCTGACGCAAAGGTAAAGTTTAATTACTAAAAGTATTAGTATTAAACTGCTGCTGACAGACCAGCTTGGTCGATAGCAACACCTGCACCCATCGTAGTAGACAGGCTAACTTTCTTGATGTACACGCCTTTAGCAGAAGCTGGTTTTGCTTTTTTCAGCGCAATCAGCAGTGCTTCTAGGTTTTCTTTCAGTTTGTCAGCATCAAAGTCAACTTTACCGATAGTGGTGTGAATGATACCGTTTTTGTCGTTACGGTAACGAACCTGACCTGCTTTAGCATTTTGAACTGCTTCAGCAACGTTAGGTGTTACAGTACCCACTTTCGGGTTTGGCATCAGACCACGTGGACCCAGGATTTGACCTAATTGGCCAACAACGCGCATTGCATCTGGAGAAGCAATAACAACGTCGAAATCCATCTCACCAGCTTTAATTTTATCAGCCAGATCGTCCATACCAACCAGCTCAGCACCAGCAGCTTTAGCTGCTTCAGCGTTTGCGCCTTGAGTAAAGACTGCAACGCGAACTGAACGGCCAGTACCGTGTGGCAGTACAGTTGCACCACGTACGTTCTGATCAGATTTACGAGCGTCGATGCCGAGGTTAACAGCAACGTCAACGCTTTCTACGAATTTAGCAGTCGCTAATTCTTTCAGCAGAGCAACGGCTTCGTTGATGTCATACTGTTTAGTTGAATCAACTTTTTCACGGATATTGCGCATGCGCTTATTCAGTTTAGCCATTGATTAGTCCTCCACAACCAGGCCCATGGAACGAGCAGTACCTTCGATTGAACGCATCATAGCGTCAACATCAGCACCAGTCATGTCCGCAGCTTTAGTTTCAGCGATTTCGCGAATCTGAGCAGAGGTTACTTTACCAACTTTCTCTTTGTTCGGCTTACCAGAACCAGACTTAACGCCAGCCGCTTTTTTCAGCAGAATTGCAGCCGGTGGAGTTTTGGTAACGAAAGTGAAAGAACGGTCTGCGTAAACAGTGATAACAACAGGAATTGGCAAACCTTTTTCTAGGCTGTCTGTTTTTGCGTTAAACGCTTTACAGAATTCCATGATGTTCACACCTTGTTGACCCAGCGCTGGACCAACCGGTGGGCTTGGGTTAGCCATACCAGCCGCAACTTGCAGCTTAACGTAGGCTTGTACTTTCTTAGCCATGTATATTTCCTCTAGATGGGTGATAGCGCCTAATTTTAGGCTCCCCGTTAATTAACACGCCCCGCAATTTGTTAACCAAATAATGCAAAGCGTAAAAAACAAAAGGCGCGAAATTGTAGTCAAATTTCACACCTTTTGCAAGCCAGTTTTTGCCGTAAAAAGTTAGACTTTTTCGACTTGGCTGAAATCTAATTCGACAGGCGTTGCACGACCGAAAATAGAAACAGAGACCTTCAAGCGGCTCTTTTCATAGTCGATTTCTTCAACCACACCGTTAAAGTCAGCGAATGGACCTTCGCTAACACGCACCATTTCACCTGGCTCAAACAATGTTTTAGGACGTGGTTTGTCGCCAACTTGCTGTAGGCGATTCATAATCGCATCGACTTCTTTATCACTAATTGGTGCTGGACGATCCGACGTTCCACCGATAAAGCCCATCACACGCGGTACACTACGTACTAAGTGCCATGAATCATCATTCATAACCATTTGAACTAATACATAGCCTGGAAAAAACTTACGTTCGCTTTTGCGACGCTGACCACTACGGATCTCAACAACTTCTTCGGTTGGAACCATGACTTCGCCGAAAGAGTCTTCCATACCATGCAATTTGATATGTTCACGTAGTGATTGCGCTACACGGCCTTCAAAACCAGAGAAAGCCTGAATAACATACCAGCGCTTTTTAGGTGAATCTGACATTTAGAATAACCTCAGGCTTGTAATAATCGAAACTAAACGCACTAGGATACCATCTAATCCCCACAGTATTAATGACATAACAGCCGTTACTGCAGCAACAATCAAAGTCGTTTGTAATGCTTCTTGGCGAGTTGGCCAAATCACTTTTCGCATCTCAATGCGAGCTTCACGCGCAAACGATAGTGCTTGTTTCCCCTTTACGGTCCACAAAGCGACAGCACCTGCAATGGCGACAATAGCCACAACAGCAAAAGCACGCAGCGCGAGGTTATATTGACGGAAGTAATAGTTGCCAGCTATAGCAATCAGTAGTAGGACAGCTACCACCACCCACTTAAAGACGTCTACACTGCGTCCACTTCCTTGAGCTTCGCTATTCGCACTCATAATTCAACCTGTTACCATGAAGTATGTATAAAGCCTGTTAGCCTACAAAACGGTAAAGCAAACAGACCGAACCAATAGAATATGCCAACATATCCCTTATGTACCCGCCGAGCTTGCTAAGTCAAACAGGGAGTATCGTTGACAATACCTGCAAAAGTAAAAGTGTCGTCAGCGAGCAAAAAGACAATTGCGCCCTATCTACTTTCCGCAGGTCATTACTGGCATGCTCAGCAAATTTTTCGCCACGATATTATGAAAATGAATTTCTTAATGTGGCAGCGGTAAAATATACCATATCTTCTGAGCAAAACCTTAATAAATCTCATATAACTGCATAAAGCTGGTGATACAGCCGTTATTTCGTTGCATCAGAGCCTATCTCACCAATAATTAGAACAACTATTGATGAGATAGGTTCTTAATTTTACAACGCATATACTCACAATCCATCGGGTCATATAGTTAGTCTATATAACTCGAATAATTTTAAGTATAAAAAGGGCATCC
>NZ_JAMPLX010000035.1:0-28000 GCF_028477825.1 Providencia sp. PROV267
AACGTCAGCACCAAGCAGAAGAACAAGCTAAGCTGGAAGCTCAAGATATCGTCGCGTTACGCGATGAGGTTCTGAGTGAGCAAGAAGAGCCGAAACAAACAGAGCAAGAAAAACCTAAAAAGGAAGGTTTTTTTGCTCGATTAAAGAAAGGGCTACTGAAAACACGTCAAAATTTAGGCTCAGGTTTTCTTGGGTTATTTACTGGCAAGAAAATTGATGATGATCTTTTTGATGAATTAGAAGAACAATTATTGATTGCCGATGTGGGTGTTGATACAACACGTAAAATTATTGATAACCTGACCGCTCACGCAAGCCGTAAAGAGCTAAAAGATGCAGAGGCGCTATACAGTAAATTGCGTGAAGAAATGTCTGATATTTTAGCGGGAGTGGATAAACCGCTAGTCATTGAAGACAAGAAACCCTATGTTATTCTTATGGTTGGGGTCAATGGTGTTGGTAAAACGACCACGATAGGTAAATTAGCTCGCCAATATCAATCTGAAGGTAAAACCGTCATGTTAGCAGCAGGGGATACTTTCCGCGCGGCGGCTGTTGAGCAATTACAAGTTTGGGGGGAACGTAACCGTATCCCTGTTGTTGCGCAACATACTGGCGCCGATCCTGCATCAGTCATTTTTGATGCAATCCAATCAGCTAAAGCTAAAGGCGTGGATGTTCTGATTGCAGATACTGCTGGGCGTTTACAAAACAAAGCACATCTGATGGAAGAATTGAAAAAAATTGTCCGAGTGATGAAAAAACTGGATGAAGAAGCGCCACATGAAATTATGCTAACACTAGATGCAAGTACTGGACAAAATGCTGTCAGTCAGGCAAAACTTTTTAATGATGCTGTAGGTCTGACAGGTATCACATTGACTAAACTCGATGGCACAGCAAAAGGTGGTGTGATCTTCTCCATTGCTGATCAATTCGGTATTCCTATTCGTTATATCGGGATTGGTGAGGGTATTGAAGACTTACGTCCATTTAAAGCCGATGACTTTATCGAGGCTCTATTTGCCCGAGAGGAATAATTTTCGATGATTCGCTTTGAACACGTCAGTAAAGCTTATCGAGGTGGCCGGCAGGCTCTCCAAGGGGTAGATTTTCATCTACAACCAGGGGAAATGGCTTTTCTTACTGGTCACTCAGGAGCTGGTAAAAGTACGCTACTGAAGCTTATTTGTGGTATTGAGCGCCCGAGTGCTGGGCATATATTGTTTAATGGCCATGATATCAGTCGTTTGAAAAATCGGGAGATCCCTTTTTTGCGTCGGCAAATTGGGATGATTTTTCAAGATCATCATCTGTTATTTGATAGAACGGTGTACGACAATGTTGCAATGCCATTGATCATTTCGGGCGCAAGTTCCGAAGATATTCGCAGACGAGTTTCAGCAGCATTGGACAAAGTGGGTCTACTTGATAAAGCGAAAAATTTTCCAATTCAGTTGTCGGGTGGTGAGCAGCAGCGAGTTGGGATTGCGCGTGCTGTCGTAAACAAACCAACCATGTTACTTGCGGATGAGCCAACGGGGAACCTTGATGGTGAACTATCAGAGGGGATCATGCGGTTATTTGAAGAATTCAACCGTGTTGGAGTGACGGTTCTTATGGCAACCCATGATGTTGCTTTGATTGAGAGGCGTAATTACCGTGTACTGACTCTGAGTGAAGGGAGAATGATCGGAGGTCAACATGGCTAAACACGTTCGCAAATCTAAGTCTGAACGCCCTATGCAATCAAAAAGTAAGGCATTGAAAGGTGGGTGGCGTGAACAATGGCGCTATGCTTGGTTGAATACATTGGCGGATATGTTAAGACAGCCGTTAGCAACCTTTTTAACGGTGATGGTCATTGCGATTTCTCTGACCTTACCAAGCCTTTGTTATATTGTCTGGAAAAATGTGGCCCAAGCAGCTGCTCAATGGTATCCAACACCACAATTAACTGTTTACCTTGATAAATCGCTGGATGAACAAGGTGGGCAAAATGTGGTAACTCAGTTGCAAGCGCTTGATGGGGTAGAGCACGTAAACTACTTATCTCGCGACCAAGCGATGAGTGAGTTCCGTAGTTGGTCTGGTTTTAGTACTGCCTTAGACATGCTAGAGGAAAACCCATTACCTGCTGTGGCAATTATTACGCCAAAATTGGATTTTCAAAGTTCTGAAGTGTTAACAACACTGCGTGATCGAGTAAGCCAAGTTAATGGCATTGAAGAAGTTCGTATGGACGATAGCTGGTTCTCTCGGCTGGCGGCATTAACACAACTTGTCGGGCAAGTCGCTTCGGTGATTGGTATTCTAATGATCATTTCACTATTCCTTGTTATTGGTAATAGTGTGCGTTTGAATATTTTTGCGCGTCGAGACACCATCAATGTGATGAAGCTCATCGGTGCGACAGATGGCTTTATTATGCGGCCATTTTTACACGGTGGCTTGTTAATGGGGGCACTGGGCGCGGTAGTATCGCTGATTATGTCAGCGCTACTGGTGTGGAAGTTATCCGATGTTGTAGCACAAGTTGCGAGTGTTTTTGGTACGCAATTTCATATAGAAGGCTTGCTATGGGAGGAATCTTTATTAGTGATCCTTATGTCAGCCATGATTGGTTGGGTGGCAGCTTGGCTAGCGACAGTCCAGCACTTACGTCATTTTACGCCTGAATAATCCTTTTTATCGGCATAGTTTATCGCTATGCCGATAAAAATGGCACTGCTTGGGAACTTTTGAAGTCTTGGTTTGTCTGATATTAACCTGTCGCTATCGCACAAGTAGAATTTATTTAACTCAGTAAAACTGGTAAACTACGGTTTTCTAATCTTATATATCGCATCAAATTAATCTCTTTTCTTTATTTTTCAAAGAGGATCTGAATGACCAAAGACATGCAATCATTAGCACTTGTTCCGCAGGGAAGTATTGAAGCTTATATGCGGGCTGCCAATGCTTATCCTATGCTCACCGCTGAGGAAGAAAAGGAACTTGCTGAACGGCTGCATTACCATGGTGATCTGGATGCGGCAAAGCAACTGATCTTATCGCACTTACGTTTTGTGATACATGTTGCTCGTAGCTACGCAGGTTACGGTTTACCGCAAGCAGATTTAATTCAGGAAGGGAATATCGGCCTGATGAAAGCAGTGCGTCGGTTTAACCCTGAAATTGGTGTTCGCCTAGTTTCCTTTGCGGTCCATTGGATCAAAGCTGAAATTCATGAATACGTGTTGCGCAATTGGCGTATCGTTAAGATCGCGACAACAAAATCGCAGCGTAAGTTATTTTTTAACTTGAGAAAAAATAAAAAGCGTCTCGGTTGGTTTAATCAAGATGAAGTTGATATGGTGGCTAAAGAGCTGGGCGTGAGTACCAAGGATGTACGTGAAATGGAATCACGCATGGCGGCTCAAGATATGGCTTTTGATATGTCTGATGATGATGATAGCGGTGATTTAGGGCAACCTATTGCACCCGTACTGTTCTTACAAGATAAATCATCTGATTTTGCAGGCTCTATCGAAGAGGACAATTGGGAAAGTCACGCAACAGATCGGTTAGCCGACGCATTAGATTCATTAGATGAGCGTAGCCAAGATATTATTCGTGCTCGTTGGCTAGATGATGATAATAAGACAACATTACAGGAATTAGCCGATAAATATGGCGTTTCTGCCGAACGAGTCCGTCAGCTCGAAAAAAATGCCATGAAAAAATTGCGTGCCGCAATGGAAGAAGGCGAAGAAGAGAGTTATTAAAATCGATTTCCTTCCTGATTCACTGTTACTGCATTTATTGTCGCCGCCACGCGCGGGGCAATAAATGCAGAATACGCAGTATCATTCACTGTATAATTCTAAGGGGAGTCCATCCGGATCGGCAAAAAAAGTAAACCTTTTTTGTGTGTAGGGATCGATTCGTGGTGCTTCACAATCAACATTATGCTGCTTTAAATATTCAATCCATCCGTCAAGATCGTCCACACTAAACGCCAAATGCCTCAAACCACAAGCTTCAGGGTAACTTGGTCTAGCTGGTGGCGTAGGAAAACTAAATAATTCAATTTGGTATTGGTTGCCGAGCGCTAAATCTGCTTTCCATGAATCAGACTCTGCTCGATAATGCTCTTCTAATAAGGTTAATCCAAGAATTTTGCAGTAAAAATGTTTACTGGCAGCATAATTGGAGGCAATGATGGCAACATGGTGAATCCGCTTTAATTTCATAGTATTAAACTCGTTTTTCCCATCGATGACTTTCTTGCGTTGGTGTGAAGCGACAAGCTAATAAAAATTGCTCCATCACGATTTTATCCGCATCTAAAACCCCCTCTAAGCTGAAATACCAATGAGTTATTTGAGGCTCTTGTCGGCATATTTCGTCGAGTAAATAGAGCCCTACGCCACGGCGACGAGTGACCTCGCGCACTAAAAAATCGTAGATAGTACCGTTGTGTTGTTCTCGATGAATTTTGGCTGCGGCTAATAGGCGATCATTAAAGCGTGCCGCATAGATTTTTTGCTCTGATTGGCATTGATGAGCAAGTTGCTCTGGCGTCTGGTCAGGCCAGATTTTGTACAGGTCAAGATATTGTTGCTCAGTAGGATTGACCAAAGGAATGATTGTTAATTTCATAATTTTTCTATCTATATTAGTGAGACACCAAGCTGTAACTCATTGATTATTGCTGCTGTATGTAATCACATAGCCATGTTTGTCATTAAGGATATGCTTAATGGCTACCAAGCTGCAACTCGCATTATTTAGAGTATGCCCTTTGCTTATTTTTCATTCATACTCATCGACAGAGTGATCTGTAACCGATTTTTTGATTTTAGAGATGAAGATTTTGTCTTGGTTGATCTTCCGAGTTTAGCTCGGATTAATTTAAATTTAACTAGAATATAACACTGGCATTTACCAAAAACCCACGTAATAACATTAGATTTTTATTCTGCTGATTATGTAATTACCTACCATATACATTTGCTATTTAGCATATTTATCTTGTTTAATGTCATGAAATATATAGCCTTATTGGCTATGTTTTTAAATATTAGGCATTCGATAATGCCAATCATAATAATTGACTATAAATCAAACACAAACATGCAGAACCACAGAAGATGGGGACGACAGAATGAAAAAAATGAATAAAATGTTACTGGCAGGATCGATTGCGATGGTGTTTAGCCAGCCGATATGGGCTAAAGAGGTGAAGATCGCAGTTGTTGGTGCTATGTCTGGCCCTGTTGCCCAATATGGCGACATGGAGTTCACTGGTGCTCGCCAAGCAGTCGCTGATATTAATGCAAAAGGTGGGATCAACGGCGATACTTTAGTTGCAGTTGAATATGATGATGCTTGTGACCCAAAACAAGCTGTCGCTGTTGCTAACAAAGTGATCAATGATGGGATTCGTTATGTTATTGGTCATCTCTGCTCTTCTTCAACACAACCTGCATCCGATATTTATGAGGATGAAGGGATTATCATGATCACGCCGGCTGCAACCAATGCTGATCTAACCACGCGTGGTTATCAAATGATCATGCGTACAACAGGTCTAGATTCAGACCAAGGCCCTACCGCAGCGAAATATATTGTCGATGAGATCAAACCAAAACGTATCGCTGTTGTTCATGACAAACAGCAGTACGGTGAAGGTTTGGCGCGCTCTGTCCGTGAAAATCTAAACAAAGCGGGTGTTAAAGAAGTGATGTTTGAAGGGATCACCGCGGGCGATAAGGACTTTTCTGCACTGGTAGCCAAACTGAAAAAAGAGAATGTGGATTTTGTCTATTTTGGTGGCTACTACCCAGAAATGGGGCAAATTTTACGTCAAGCGAAGCAATCGGGTTTGAATATTCGCTTTATGGGGCCAGAAGGAGTAGGTAACTCATCACTTTCAAATATTGCTGGGGAAGCTTCAGAGGGGATGTTAGTAACATTGCCTAAACGCTATGACCAAGTCCCAACTAACAAACCTATTGTGGATGCGATTAAAGCGAAAAAAGAAGATCCAACCGGTCCGTTCGTTTGGACTACGTATGCGGCAATTCAAGGCTTGACGACAGCAATGGAGCGTACAGGGAGCCGAGAGCCAGAAGATTTGGTTAAGGATCTAAAAGCAAATCCAGTCGACACAGTGATGGGGTCATTGACTTGGCAGCCTAATGGAGACCTGAAAGGTTTTGAATTTGGCGTATTTGAATGGCATGCGGATGGTACATCCACTGCAGTGAAGTAATTTCACTATTCAGGCGCTGAACCGGGAGTTGGCTTACCAACTTCCGGCTTCTGCCCTGTTTAGGGATGGTAGTATTAAAGGATAGTCCTATGTCAGATCAAATTCTTTATTTTATCCAACAACTCCTCAATGGCTTAACCTTGGGCAGTACCTATGCATTGATAGCGATTGGCTACACAATGGTTTATGGCATTATTGGTATGATCAACTTTGCTCATGGTGAAGTTTACATGATTGGTAGCTATGTCTCCTTCATTGTCATCGCTGGGCTAATGATGCTAGGTATTGATGTTGGTTGGATCCTTATTGCTGCGGCATTCGTGGCTGCGATTGTTGTTTCAAGCTCCTATGGTTGGAGTATTGAACGCGTTGCATACCGGCCTGTTCGCCATTCAAAAAGGTTGATTGCACTTATCTCTGCAATTGGAATGTCAATTTTCCTACAAAACTATGTCAGCTTGTCACAGGGATCACGTGATCTGGCATTACCGAGTTTGATCACAGGTCAGTGGGTATTAGGCGAAAGCGATGGCTTTGAAGCGAGCATTACAAAAATGCAGCTGACCATTTGGGTGGTTACCTTACTTGCTATGTTGGCATTGACCCTATTTATCCGCTATTCCCGTATGGGAAGGGCGTGTCGTGCCTGTGCTGAAGATTTAAAAATGGCAAGTTTATTAGGCATTAACACAGACCGAGTGATTTCATTAACTTTCGTGATTGGTGCCACAATGGCAGCGGTAGCGGGAGTACTACTTGGGCAGTTTTATGGGGTCATAAACCCTTATATTGGTTTTATGGCTGGAATGAAAGCCTTTACCGCAGCCGTACTGGGGGGAATTGGTAGTATTCCTGGCGCTATGCTAGGAGGCATCATTCTCGGTGTTGCGGAAGCAATGACATCGGCTTATTTAAGCACGGAATATAAAGACGTTGTGTCATTTGGTTTATTAATTGGTGTATTGCTGATCATGCCAACCGGCATTCTGGGGCGCCCGGAGGTCGAGAAAGTATGAGAAAAGAAAATTGGATTAATGCCATCGTCGCGTCTGTGATGTTCTTTATTCTCTCTGTCTTTATGATGGGTCTGCAATTGACACTTGATGGCACGAAACTGGTTGTTTCAAGTGGTGATTCGGTACGCTGGAATTGGATTTTTGCAGGGATTGCAGTGATCTTTATTTTTCAGCTAATACGCCCTTCATTGGTGAGAGTGTGGCAAGGTGTTCCGAAACAATCGTGGTCTATACCTGATTTTGATGGCTCGACAGCGAGGCAAAAGATCCTTGCATTAGTTATTGTTATTGCTGCAATTATTTGGCCTTTTGTTGTTTCTCGAGGTAGCGTCGATATTGCGACATTAACCTTAATTTATGTGATGTTAGGCCTTGGTTTAAATGTGGTTGTCGGGCTATCAGGCTTACTGGTTTTGGGGTATGCAGGGTTTTATGCAATAGGTGCTTATACTTTTGCATTATTAAACCATTATTACGGGTTTGGCTTCTGGGAAAGCCTACCTATTGCTGGGTTAACAGCGGCCTTAGCTGGGTTTTTATTGGGGTTCCCTGTATTGCGGCTAAGAGGCGATTATTTGGCGATTGTCACCTTAGGTTTCGGTGAGATTGTGCGTATTTTATTGCTCAATAACACGGAAATCACGGGAGGACCAAACGGGATTAGCCAGTTGCCTAAGCCAACGTTGTTTGGTTTAGAGTTTAGCCGCACAGCAAAAGAGGGTTGGGATACTTTCCATAATTTCTTTGGCCTTGATTACAACGCAGGCGATAGGATTATTTTCCTCTATTTTGTGGCTCTGCTGCTGGTGCTATTAACGCTGTTTGTGATCAATCGATTATTACGTATGCCTTTAGGACGGGCTTGGGAAGCATTACGGGAAGATGAAATCGCCTGTCGCTCTTTAGGTTTATCACCGACAAAGATCAAGTTAACCGCCTTCACGATCAGTGCTGCCTTTGCTGGGTTTGCGGGAACGCTTTTCGCGGCTCGCCAAGGCTTTATCAGCCCTGAATCATTCACTTTCGTTGAGTCTGCTTTTGTACTAGCCATTGTCGTGCTCGGAGGGATGGGCTCACAAACATCGGTGATATTAGCGGCGATTATACTGGTTGTCTCAAGAGAAATGATGCGTGATTTGAATGCTTACAGTATGTTGCTATTAGGGGCATTGATGGTGCTGATGATGATTTGGCGTCCACAAGGGCTATTACCAATGAAACGTCGCCAAATGAAGCTAAAAAATAGCGAGCAAGTCGCCAGTGAGGGGGAAAAAGTATGACTCCTCTATTACAAGTCAACGGTCTAACCATGCGTTTTGGTGGGCTATTAGCGGTAAATAACGTTGAGCTGAGCTTAAATCAAGGTGAAATCGTTTCCTTGATTGGGCCAAATGGTGCAGGAAAAACGACAATTTTTAACTGCTTAACCGGGTTTTATAAGCCAACTGGCGGCTCAATTCTATACCGAGAAAAGCATTTGGAAGGCTTATCGGGTCAGGCGATCGCTCGGCTTGGGGTGATCCGAACTTTTCAGCATGTACGCTTATTCAAAGAAATGACCGTGATTGAGAATCTGTTAGTTGCTCAACATCAACATTTGAAAAGTGGTATTTTCTCCGGGTTACTGAAAACGCCAGCCTTTCGACGAGCGGAATCAGAAGCGATCGACAATGCAGTAAAGTGGCTTGAAAGGGTCGATTTATTGCAATTTGCTAACCGTCAAGCTGGTAACTTAGCGTATGGTCAACAGCGTCGGTTAGAGATAGCTCGCTGTATGGTGACACGGCCTGAAATTCTTATGTTAGATGAACCCGCGGCCGGCCTAAACCCGAAAGAAACTGATGACCTTGATGAGTTAATTGCTGAGTTACGCTCTCATCACCAAGTATCTATCTTATTGATTGAACATGATATGAAGCTAGTGATGGGAATTTCAGATCGCATTTATGTGGTGAACCAAGGCACGCCTTTGGCGAATGGAACACCTGACCAAATTCGTCAGCACCCTGATGTGATCAAAGCTTACTTGGGGGAGGCTTATTGATGTTAGAATTTAAACAAGTTTCTGCCCATTACGGAAAAATTCAAGCATTACATCAAGTGAGCCTGAATATTCAAAAAGGGGAGATCGTCACATTAATCGGTGCTAATGGTGCGGGTAAAACGACGCTACTGAGCACATTATGCGGTGACCCGCGAGCCTCAGAAGGGCAAATTCTCTACCGTGATGTCGATATTACTCAGTTGCCGACCGCGAAAATTATGCGTGAAGATATTGCATTAGTACCCGAAGGTCGCCGCGTTTTTTCACGAATGACCGTCGAAGAGAATTTAGCGATGGGGGGCTTTTTTGCTAATCGCCAACAATATCAAGAGCGCATAGAGCGCGTTTATACGCTGTTCCCGCGTTTGCATGAGCGCCGTAGTCAACGCTCTGGCACCATGTCTGGTGGTGAGCAGCAAATGTTAGCGATTGGTCGTGCACTGATGAGTCAACCTGAGTTGTTGCTACTTGATGAACCATCATTAGGTCTAGCGCCAATCATTATCATGCAAATCTTTGATACCATTTTGCAACTGCGCGAAGCGGGAATGACTATTTTCCTTGTGGAGCAAAATGCCAATCAGGCATTAAAACTGGCTGATCGCGGCTATGTTCTTGAGAATGGGCGTATTGTATTGGAAGATAGTGGTAAAGCGTTACTCGCTAATGAAGCAGTACGTAGTGCCTACTTAGGCGGCTAAACAATCCCCTTCATATCCTCTATTGGATACTGAAGGGGCTTAATAGTTTAAGATATTTTTATTAATGCCGGATTGGTTTCGAGCTCAATCTTTATGGTGAGCTTATCTAGATTATCAAATTTTAACGTATGATCTTTATTCACGTTGAAACAAGTTGCTCTCTTTATCTCAATAATAGACCCGGAAATTAATCGTTGAGGCTCAATTTGTTCAAGTTGATAACGGCAATGGGATGTTATTAAATATCCATTTTCCGTTATTTCGATTTGGACTGTTCCTTTATTCTCTCTTTGAGAGATATTGATTTTATCACGGTTTTGATTTGTGTTATATATATCGATATAAGCGTTTAAAATATGCTTTTGGTTCGCAATGTTACATAGATGACTAATGTGCTCAGGTGGTAATTTTTTAAAAGCATAATAAATGTCATTTATTGAATCTAATACAATTAACGAGCCATTCTCTGATTTGAAAATAATCTTCATTGCACCTATATCACGGGATATCTGCTCAAGGCATGAAATCTTATCTTCTGATTTTATTGTTATTTTTGAATTTTCATCCTCTATAATTTCATCTCCTTTACCCCACCGCCTTATCTGATAGTTTAATGCAGCAATCAATTCATTTTGTGTCATCAGAATATCTGTTTTACCTTGATTTTCCTCATTGAAATAAGAGGAGATCTCTTTGTTAAATTCAATAGTAACTTTTTGGTTATCTAATGATAATGACTTTAAACTTAACTTTGTATCGGGTTTATTTGCTATATTCTCTGGTAGGTGAAAATATTGATTAATAAAATCAATGGCAGACTCTTCATCCGTGATTTTAGGTTGCCAATGTGTATTTTCAGCTTGGTTTATTTTTGAAGTTTTAACAGGAAAAGAGTGATCATTATTTTTTACTTTGGCTATTTTTGATTCATGAGTGTGATCGTTATTGAGCCAAGAAGTAAGGCTATAAAATGGATTTTTAATCTTCATAAGTTATCACCAATAAAATTTATTTGCGATAACTTACAATAGGTTTGATGCGAAAGATTGCAATAATCGAGCATCCTATCGCTCATAGTGGGCTTTTCATGACTAGTTTATGTGAAGCGTCTCGCATTTCAGCTATTTACTTGTTTCTGCATATTAAATTAGTTGTCTATACATCTTCCTTCGAATAAACAGCAAGCTATCACTCATTGTATAGCTCATCACCTCCCTAGCTATCTAATCTTTGTGCAAAAATTCAAATTTAAATGTATATACTTTGTGAATTAAATGTATATATATTTAAAGACAACAAGATAAATGATTTGATAAAAATGATAGAAAATTAGTGCTGAGATAACTTCAACTGATTGAATATCAATAAGTTGAAGTAGGTTTGAAATCAATAAATCTATCAGTGAAAAAATAATGACTAATGAGAAATATCATTGATTGTTACAAAAAAGTTACATAAAAAGGATAAATAGGGGATACACCGATGCTAAACCGTACTGACTCTACACGCGTTATCCGCTCCCCACGTGGCAGCGAAAAAACTTGCAAAAGCTGGCTGACAGAAGCCGTGTATCGCATGATCCAAAATAACTTAGATCCGGATGTTGCTGAGCATCCGCAAAGTCTAGTGGTGTATGGCGGAATTGGACGTGCTGCTCGTGATTGGGAATGTTATGACAAGATTTTAGAAGTATTGAAAACGCTTGAAGATGATCAAACGTTATTAGTGCAATCAGGCAAGCCTGTTGGTGTTTTCCCGACTCACCCTGATGCCCCCCGCGTATTAATTGCTAACTCAAATATCGTCCCTCATTGGGCGAATTGGGAACATTTCAATGAGCTAGATAAAAAAGGCCTAATGATGTATGGCCAAATGACGGCTGGCTCTTGGATCTATATTGGTTCACAAGGCATCGTACAAGGGACCTATGAGACTTTTGTATCTTTAGCTAAGCAACATTTTAATGGTGATCCAGCCGGACGTTGGATCCTAACGGGAGGACTCGGTGGAATGGGGGGCGCACAACCTCTTGCTGCGACCATGGCCGGCTTCAGTATGATTGCTGTTGAATGTGATGAAAGCCGCATTGATTTTCGTTTAAGAACACGTTATGTCGATAAAAAGGCCACTTCATTAGATGAAGCGCTGCACTATATTGAGGAAGCGAAACAGAGCGGTAAGCCAGTTTCAGTTGGCTTATTAGGTAATGCTGCCGATGTTTACAGCGAATTGGTAAAACGTAACATTACCCCAGACTCAGTAACTGACCAAACGAGCGCGCACGACCCCGTTCATGGCTACTTACCTCAAGGTTGGACATTGGCGCAATGGCGTGAAAAACAACAGACTGCTGCCGATGAAGTGACTAAAGCTGCGAAGAAGAGTATGGCAGTACAGGTTGACGCTATGCTGACTATGCAAAAACGTGGCTCAGCAGCCTTTGACTATGGTAATAACATTCGTCAAATGGCGAAAGATGAAGGTGTGAGTAATGCCTTTAATTTCCCTGGCTTCGTTCCTGCCTATATTCGCCCTCTATTTTGTGAAGGAATTGGCCCATTCCGTTGGGTGGCATTATCGGGTGATCCAGAGGATATCTATAAAACAGATCAAAAAGTAAAAGAGCTGATCCCAGACGATAAACACTTGCATAACTGGCTGGATATGGCCCGTGAACGCATCGCATTCCAAGGGCTGCCTGCTCGTATTTGTTGGGTTGGCTTAAAAGATCGTGAAAGATTGGGTCGAGCATTTAATGAAATGGTGAAAAATGGCGAGTTAAAAGGGCCTATTGTGATCGGTCGTGATCACTTAGATTCAGGCTCTGTAGCAAGCCCACATCGTGAAACCGAGTCGATGAAAGATGGCTCTGATGCAGTCTCTGATTGGCCTTTACTCAATGCGCTATTGAACACCGCGGGAGGAGCGACATGGGTGAGTTTACATCACGGTGGTGGTGTCGGAATGGGCTTTTCACAACACGCGGGTGTCGTGATTGTCTGTGATGGCACTGATGCCGCGGATAAACGTCTAGCACGAGTTTTACATAATGACCCAGCAACAGGGGTGATGCGCCATGCTGATGCGGGTTATGACATCGCAATACATTGTGCAAAACAGCAAGGTCTGAATTTGCCGATGGTCAAGTAGCACCTTTGGCCTGCCTCAGATTAGGGGCGGCCTTATTTAGAAGGGGATCAGTATGAATACGATGTCAAAGCCAAAAAGAGTAGGGCCATTATCAGGGATCAAAGTTATTGATCTAAGTCGCGTACTTGCCGGTCCTTATTGCACAGGCATGATGGCCGATTTAGGGGCTGAGGTGATCAAAATTGAGGTGCCTGATCATGGTGATGATAGCCGCCATTTGGGGCCATTTATTGATGGTGAGAGCGTTTATTACGGGCTGATTAATCGAGGCAAACGCAGTATTGAGTTAGATCTAAAATCAGAGACTGACCGCGAAATCCTTTATCAGTTAGTCAAAGAGAGTGATGTCGTCGTTGAGAATTTTCGACCGGGGGTAACCGCGAGGTTAGGCATTGATTTTGACAGCCTAAAACAGCACAACCCAAAATTGATTTACGCCAGTATTTCCGGATTTGGTCAAGATAGCCCACTGGCTAATTACCCCGCTTATGACATTGTGGCACAAGCGATGTCAGGGTTAATGAGTGTGACAGGCTTTCCGCAAACAGGCCCAACCCGTAGTGGAGAATCGATAGGTGATGTTTGCGCTGGCATATTCGCTGCTTGGGCGATCAGTAGTGCACTATTTGCACGGGAAGCTCACCAAGAAAAAGCACAATATATTGATGTTGCTATGGTTGATGTGTTGCTAAGTATGCAACTAACAGGGTTATCTAACCTATTTGCAAATGGTACAGCACCCAGCTTAGTGGGTAATCGACACCCTGTATCCACACCGTTTGATACTTATCAGGCACAGGATGGTTTAGTGGTTATTGCTATCGCCAGTGAAAAGTTATTTCAGCGTTTTTGTGAGTGTATGGGGAAACCTGAATTACGCAATGACCCTCGTTATAAAGACGATCCTACAAGAACGCTTTATCAGGCTGAACTTCGAAAAGAAATCGAACGTTGGACATCACAAAAAACGGTCGAAGAAGTTTGTGATTTGCTGCTAAACGCTGGGGTTCCTGCTTCGCCAATCCATGATTTGCAGCAGGCAACTCAGAGCGAACATGCAAAGGTACGTGCTGTTCTTACTCATCTTGATGATGGGGGAACACCATTAGTGTCTCAACCTGTTTTCTTTAATGGGTACAAACCTCATGTGACGCAAAGGGCACCTAGCTTAGGTGAAGCGAATGCTGTTTATAAATCGGCAAATCTCACAATAAAAAATGCGGAGACAATACAATGAGCTTTCAAATTGATGAAACAGAACAAGCAATTGTAGATGCTGTTGAAAAGGTTTGCCGGGATATTCTGCAAGCAAATGCGCAGCGTTACGATGAAACAGAAACCTTTTGTGCAGAAAGCCTAGCAGCACTGGGTGAAATGGGCTGCTGGGGGATCAACTTACCGGAACAATACGGCGGTTTTGGCATTGGCAGTATAGCAATGAGTATGATCGTGGAAGCAGTGGCAGCGGCTTGTGCATCAACATCATCGGCTTTAACGGCACACTTTCTCGCAACAGACTCAATTTTGATTGGGGGAACGGAGGAGCAAAAACAGTATTGGTTACCGAAAGCGGCAAGCGGTGAAATGCTAGGGGCGTTTGGCCTAACAGAGCCAGCGGCGGGATCAAACCCTGCTGACATGCGTACTATCGCGACCCGTGAAAATGGTGGTTGGCGAATTCGTGGCAATAAACACTACATTACCAATGCCAAAGAAGCTGATTTTATCGTGTTATACGCCAAAACGAATCCAGAAGCCGGCGCTCGTGGCATTAGTGCATTTATGATCCCAAAGGGCACTGAAGGCGTCGAGTTTTCTTCACCTGAGAAAACGATGGGGCTACGAGGGAGCACAATCTATGAACTAGCTCTGAATTGTTGGCTGCCTGAGTCGGCGCTATTAGGTGAAGAAAATAAAGGTTTCCATACCGCAATGGAAGTGTTGGATAAAGGTCGCGTGGAAGTTGCGGCGACTTCATTAGGTATTGCTCGTGCTGCCATGGAATGTGCCTTAAATTGGGTGAAAGAGCGCCAAATCGGTAAAAAGCCATTAGCGGCTTACCAAGGAACACAATGGCGACTTGCAGATATGCATACTCAATTAGAAGCCGCGCGTATGTTGACATGGCGTGCTGCGGAGTGTCGAGATTCAGGCGAACGTTTTAGCTTGCAATCGGCAACAGCAAAATTATTTGCCGCGGAGTGTGCTGGTTTTGTTACCGATGCAGCATTACAGCTTCATGGTGGTTATGGCTATATTCGGGATCTACCTTTAGAACGCTATGTACGTGATGCAAGAATTTTACGTATTTTTGAAGGTACTTCAGAAATCCAAAAAATCATTATCTCACGTGCGGTTTTAGATGCTGTTTAATGTGAGATAGGGAAATGCGAGTGGGCAGACAGGGTCCACTCGTAATGAGTAAAAACTGCAATAGGATGAACGACCTGATAACAGGATCATGGAATTAAAAACACAACAACAACCGGGTTTAAGAATGTATTTCAATTTTTAATGGCGGGTAGTTTATAAAACAACAATAACATCCGTCTTAACGTCTCATGGCTGTATCCTACGACAACCATTGCGACAAATTGGTCCATTCTTTAAGCCAAGCCTTGCTTAAAGAGGAGTTACCATGACAGTTTCAAACGACATAATCGCAGATAAAAAACATCGGCAGGATAATGTTCCTTTAATCGAAGCACGCTCTATTGACTATATCCCTGAATCAGAACGGCATGGCACATTATCAAGTCAATTTACTCTCTGGTTTGGGGCAAACTTACAGATTACCGCTATCGTGACTGGGGCACTCGCTGTCGTGTTAGGTGGCGATGTATTTTGGTCATTAATTGGTTTGTTTATCGGGCAACTACTTGGTGGTGCAGTGATGGCACTGCATGCTGTTCAAGGGCCAAAGCTAGGGTTACCACAGATGATCTCAAGCCGTGTTCAGTTTGGTGTCTATGGCGCGGTGATCCCGATCCTTCTAGTGTGCATGATGTATGTTGGCTTTTCAGCGAGTGGCACAGTATTAGCGGGGCAGGCCGTTGGGCAATTGCTCAATGTTAGTGATTGGGTCGGTATCTTGATCTTCGGTGCTGTGATCATCGCGATTACGATCTGTGGCTATCGTATCATCCATATGCTAGGTAAAGCGGCCAGTGTGATCGGTGTAGTTGCATTCTTTTATCTATTTTTCCGCTTGTTTTATATGAATGACGTTTCGGTCTTATTAGAAAACCGTCATTTCACGTGGACCAATTTCTTACTTGCAATGTCACTCTCAGCATCATGGCAAATTGCATTTGGCCCTTATGTTGCCGATTACTCTCGTTATCTACCTACCAAAACGCCGACAATCAAAGCGTTCTTAGCAGTAGGTTCGGGAACGGTGATTGGCACTCAAGCATCTATGATCCTAGGCGTCTTCGCTGCTGCTTTAGCCGGTAACGCATTCGCAGGTCATGAAGTGGCTTATATTGTTGGTCTGGGTAGCACAGGGCTTATTGCCGCGCTGCTCTATATCAGCATTTTCTTTGGTAAGGTGACGATCACTGCACTAAACGCGTACGGTAGCTTTATGTCGATGGCAGCCATCTTCTGTGGTTTCCGTGGCAAGCAGCAAATTTCTCGCAGGCAAAGGCTGTTTTTCATCATATTGATGGTCAGCTTCTCAACGGCTCTGGGCTTAGCTGGGCAACATTCATTCCTAAAACTATTTTCAGCTTTCCTACTGTTCTTACTGGCATTTTTTACCCCATGGAGCGCAATCAACCTTGTTGACTACTACTGGGTAACGAAAGGTCGTTATGACGTGCCTCAGCTATCGAACCCGAATGGTCGTTATGGGCGCTGGAATAAAGTTGGCATCATCACTTATGTGATTGGCGTTATGATTCAATTGCCTTTCATTGCGACAGGTTTTTACACCGGACCATTAGTAGAGAAGCTGGGAGGCGTTGATATCTCATGGATTGTGGGCCTCGTTGCCACCAGTATTATCTACTATGCTGCGATTAAAATATGGCCAATGTCCGTTGCAGATAGGCTAATACTGCCGTCGTCAAATGAAATACTGGACAGCAAATCAGCTAATTAACAAATCACGTTAAAACAAAAATAAGAGGGGATGATAGCAGTGAATATTCACTGCTAAGGCTCCCCTCAGCCTGAAAAACACTTTCTGGCAGAGAGTAATTAGGAGTAATTATGAAAATTTTAGTGGCTGTTAAAAGAGTTATTGACCACAACATCAAAGTACGAGTAAAAGCGGATGGTTCAGGCGTCGAATTAACGAATGTCAAAATGGCAATCAACCCGTTTGATGAAATTGCCGTTGAAGAAGCGGTGCGCCTAAAAGAAGCTGGAAAAGCGGATGAAGTGGTTGTTGTATCAATCGGTGATGCTCACTCACAGGAAACGTTGCGTAGCGCGATGGCGATGGGTGCCGACAGAGCCATTTTGGTTCAGAAACCGAGTGATTTAGTGTTAGAGCCACTGGATATTGCTCGCTTATTGCAGCAGGTGGTGGTTTCAGAGCAGCCGGACTTAATTTTGCTTGGTAAACAGGCTATTGATAATGACTGCAACCAAACAGGGCAAATGTTGGCTGCACTTCTTAAGTGTGGGCAAGCGACGTTTGCTTCCTTGATTGAAATTGATGGTACATCACTGCAAGTCACTCGTGAAATTGATGGTGGATTAGAAACATTAACATTAGCGTTACCAGCGGTAGTGACAACCGATTTACGTTTAAATGAACCTCGCTATGCAACCCTCCCTAATATCATGAAAGCAAAGAAAAAACCGCTTGAAGTTCGCGATATTTCAGCGCTGGATTTTACGCCATTAGGGCAAGTAAAAACATTGATGGTTACGGAGCCGAAAAAACGTACAGGACAATGCACATTATTTAATGATGTCAAAGCATTAGTCAGTGAACTGCAAGCTAAAGAAGTTATCTAATCGGGGAGAGCGCCATGAGCCAATTATCAGTATTAGTTGTGGTAGAACATGACAACCAAACTATTAAATCGTCAACATACCATAGCGTGACAGCGGCTAAACAGATCCTTGCAGGCCAAGGGCAATTGCATCTACTCGTTGCTGGTAGCCAATGCGCTAGGGTTGCAGAGCAGGCGGCTAGCATTGCAGGGGTCGAAAAAGTGATCCTTATCGACCATGTAGAGCTTACTCATCAACTCGCAGAAACTGTGACTGACTCAGTGGTTTCGATAGCTAAACATTACAGTCATTTAGTTTTTCCCGCGACCACTTACGGTAAAAATGTTGCTCCACGTGTAGCGGCAACGCTAGGTGTTGCACAGATTTCCGATATTACTGACGTTATTGATGCACAAACCTTTGTGCGTCCTATTTATGCGGGCAACGCATTAGCCACAGTACAAAATAATGGGAACCAAGTGGTGTTAACAATCCGTAGTTCTGCTTTTTCTGCTACGACGGAAACTCAGCCGGCGGCTGCCATCGAAGATTATTGTGCAAACAGTTTTAACCCATTATCTCAACTGAAAAGCCAATCTTTAACCCAAATGAGCCGTGCTGAGCTGAGTTCGGCAAAAGTGGTGATATCGGGGGGAAGAGGGCTAAGTTCTGGTGAAAACTTTGCTTTACTTGAAACCATTGCCGACAAATTAGGGGCTGCGGTTGGGGCATCAAGGGCTGCTGTTGATGCAGGTTATGTGCCGAATGATTATCAGGTTGGACAAACAGGTAAGATTGTTGCCCCCGATCTCTATATTGCCGTTGGAATTTCTGGGGCGATCCAACATATTGCTGGCATGAAAGAGAGCAAGGTGATCGTCGCAATCAATCAAGATCCAGAAGCTCCTATTTTCCAAGTTGCGGACTACGGCATTGTTGGTGATCTGTTTGAGATCTTACCTGAATTAGATAAAGCATTAGCCTAATTAGGGGGAAATATGACTATCGACAATAGTGTCAATATCAATGAGGCTCCAGAGCGCGAATCGATGGAATTTGATGTCCTGATTGTCGGTGGTGGACCTGCGGGACTATCTGCGGCAATCCGCTTAAAGCAACTTGCCTTAGAAAAAAACAGTGAATTATCTGTCTGTCTGATCGATAAAGGTGCTGAAATTGGAGCGCATATTCTATCGGGAGCTGTGATCGACCCCCGTGCCCTTGATGAGCTACTACCCGACTGGCAGCACTTTGTCTCCAGTGACTTAACGGCAGTCACTGAAGATCGCTTTTTGCTCCTAAAAGAGCATAAAGCGAACCGGTTACCACTTGCTCTGTTACCAACCAGTTTAAAAAATGAAGGAAATGTAATTGGTAGTCTAGGGCGGGTATGTTCCGCCTTAGCATCACAAGCCGAACAGCTCGGGGTCGACGTATTTGCGGGCTTTGCGGCAACAGAAGTTATATACAGCGAGTCAGGCTCAGTGATAGGGGTGACGACGGGGGATATGGGGCTTGATAAATCAGGTAATCCGACCTCAATGTATCAACCGGGCATGAATTTATTAGCAAAAATGACGTTTTTTGCAGAAGGGTGCCGTGGGCAATTAGGGAAGCAACTTATTGAACATTTTGACTTATCAGCTGGCCGTGGAAAGCAAACCTATGGTCTTGGATTAAAGGAAATTTGGCAAATACCTAAAGAGCAGCATCAAGCCGGTTTGGTCGTTCATTCAATTGGTTGGCCTTTAGATAATAATACTTATGGTGGCGGCTTCGCTTATCATTATGGTGAAAATCTGGTTGCTGTTGGCTTAGTGGTAGGGCTGAACTACGAAAATCCTTATTTATCACCGTTTGATGAATTCCAACGTCTCAAAACTCACCCAGCGTTTAGTTCTTTTTTACAAGGTGGCGAACGAGTGAGTTATGGGGCTAGAACCTTGGTTGCTGGAGGACTTTCCGCATTACCAGAACTGAGCTTTCCTGGAGGAGCATTGATTGGTGATGATGCAGGCTTTTTGAATGCGGCTCGGATCAAAGGTAGTCACTGTGCAGTGAAAAGCGGTGCACTTGCGGCAGAAGCCCTGTTCGAATCAATGCGCGATCAATCTATCGATTATGCGGAATTTAAAACACAATATCGTCAAAAATTTGCACAGAGTTGGCTCTATCGTGAGTTATACCAAACTCGTAATTTCAAACCCTATATGAAAAAAGGTTTGTACTTAGGGTCGTTATTATTTGGTGCAGAACAGCTGCTTTTAAAGGGGCGTACACCGTGGACGTTAAAGCTAAAGCAAGCAGACCATGAAAGTTTGCAAGAGGCTAAAAACTTTCAACCGATTGAATACCCCAAACCGGATGGCATTTTGACTTTTGATAAGCCTTCGTCGGTATTTCTATCAAACACTAATCATGAAGAAGAACAGCCGTGCCACTTAAAATTACAGGATAGTCAAATACCTATTAGCGTTAATTTACCTCGATATGCGGCACCAGAGACCCGTTATTGCCCCGCGGGGGTCTATGAAATAGTGAGTGAAAAAGAACAACCAAAGTTACAAATCAATGCGCAAAACTGTTTGCATTGTAAGGCGTGCGATATCAAAGACCCAACGCAAAATATCTGTTGGACAGCACCACAAGGGGGAGAAGGGCCAATTTATCAAGGGATGTAACTGGTTTTGTTGTGATGTATTCCCGCCAATAGAAGCGCGGGTGTGGTTGTGCTTTATTTTATCAGTCGCTTTGGGGCATTTTGTGAATTTGCCCCATTTTTTTGTTTATGTGTTATGGGGTATCAATGCGTGAATGTAACTTTAATTTGTAACGTGAGCCTGCTGTTATCATATTGACATAACTAATTAAAATAGAGCCTGTCCAGGTACGGCGGCTAAGTTGTAAGCAGGGGGAACCTTCTTTAATAGAGAGGGATTGGGCAATGGCCTTAGTCGCTAAAGCGGCTTCGATGGTATGCTCCATTTCACTAACGGGAAAATGCCGCTGCAAGTATCCACTTGGTGTTTCTGTATCGCCAAAGTGTTGTTTGACGAAATCAGGAACGATAGCGTGATTGACATAACGCTCCTCAAGCATCAAAGGAATGTCATTTTCAAAATGGAGTACCTTGCAATAGCCGATATCACTTCCTTCCATCACTCCAAGTTGTAACGCAATTTCAGGCGAAGCAGTAATAATTTTAAGTTGTAATTGATGACCGCTATATTTATTACCGCTTAATGATATTTCATCAAAAATATCAAAAGCTTTGGTTACAGGCAGCTCATGCTTTTGGGTCGCAACAAAGGTGCCTTTCCCAGCAATACGATTCAGAATACCTTTTTGGCTTAGCTCAGAAATGGCTTTATTCACCGTCATGCGGCTGACATTAAATTGGGCGCAAAGCTCTAGCTCTGTGGGTATTTGAGTTTCAGGTTTGAAGATACCTAAATCAATACTACGCAGAATATAAGATTGAATTTGCTTGTATGCTGGTTGTGAAGTCATCGTGATTATTTTATTAATAATAAGGTGTTAGAAGAATCCGTTAATCTTCAGTTGTTACCATACCTAATCGGCGGTTTGCCCAAGTTTACCAGCAAACCTGCATCATTGTGACAAAAAAGTGTATTAAAGTACCGTAATGCTATTCAAAATAAGAAACACTGTAATTACCTGAATTTTATTAGTAAAGTCTAATTTTTATTAGGTGCATAACACGCCCTGACTATAATAGTGAAATATTAATAAATAAGATAGGCTCTACGTATGGGGGGCAGTACTTTTATGCCACTTTATCCGAGTATGATTATCGGTATGTTAGCCCAAAAGTAGGGTTCGATTGATAGCATCTGATTTAGTATTCTTTTTTACTCTTGAAAGTTATTAAAAATAGCAATATTTTTTGAAAAAATTTTAAAAGTGGCAATAAATTGGTGAGTTGTACGGAAAGCAAATCGATCGAATTGATTGGTTGAGTTGGCTATTCCATCAACCAAAAGGCCGTTTAAAGCTTATGGCGTGAGTAATGCAGGGAACAAACACACTATTTTTCAGACTCAATAATAGGTGAACTTGGTGTTTTATTAAGGGGGAAGTTTGCCAAAACATAAAAAATAATGAATAACGTATCCCAAACTTTATTAAGTGACATAAGGTATTTTTATTGATTTCATTTGACTTAAATCTATTTTAACTTAAGTAAGATGTTACTTTAATTTAATAAAATAAACTTAAATCTTAACAAGCTATAATAAAATTTCCTTGTTAATGTTTTTATTAAATTGTTATAAAATTCAGTGTGTTGCTTTTATTTTTACGGGTTTTGGATTTCAATAAATAATGTGATGAGCGTCATGTTGTTGTCGATAAATTATTCAATAGTGTGATGCGTGTATAATATAATGACAACAGAGATTAAAATAACCAAATAGTTGTTATATATCTAAGCTCGACGGTAGTACTAATCCCTTAATTGAGGAGGCATAGTATGTTATCATTACATAAGCTAGTAATATCGAGGAGTTCCTTCTATATGAAGAAATGGTTCAATATTGATATTCCTTTAGCCTTCTTTTTTCCTCATCGATAATTCCAACGTTTTCTCTTAATTAATCGTTATCTTATTAATCATAATAAGTACGAATTTCTGTTTTTATTATTTAATGAAAATTAAAGGTATTATCATGGCTAAAAGAATCGTAGAACCGTTCCGTATTAAAATGGTAGAAAATATTCGTATTCCATCTAGGGAAGAGCGAGAAGCTGCATTAAAAGAAGCTGGCTACAATCCATTCTTATTACCGAGTAGTGCTGTTTATATTGATTTATTAACCGATTCCGGTACTAACGCAATGAGTGATCAGCAGTGGGCCGCGATGATCACAGGGGATGAAGCGTATGCAGGGTCTCGTAACTATTATGATTTAAAAAATAAAGTTAAAGAGATGTTTGGCTACGATTACACTATTCCTGCTCACCAAGGGCGTGGTGCAGAAAATATGTTGTTCCCCGTATTATTGAAAGCTAAACAACAGGAGGGAGGAGCTAAGAATCCAGTCTTTATTTCTAATTTCCATTTTGATACAACAGCCGCACATGTTGAATTAAATGGGTGTAAAGCGATTAATATTGTCACCGAAAAGGCTTACGATTCGGAAACATATGATGACTGGAAAGGTAATTTTGATATTCAGAAGTTAAAAGATAATATTGCTAAATATGGGGCTGAAAACGTTGTCGCGATTGTTTCTACCGTCACTTGTAATAGTGCTGGTGGTCAGCCCGTTTCTATGGCGAATTTAAAAGAAGTCTATGAAATCGCTAAGCAGCATAATATCTTTGTTGTCATGGATTCCGCTCGTTTTTGTGAAAATGCCTATTTTATTAAAGAGCGTGATCCAAAATATAAAGATGCCACAATCAAAGAAGTTATTTTTGACATGTACAAATATGCCGATGCATTAACCATGTCTGCGAAGAAAGACCCGCTATTAAATATTGGTGGCTTAGTTGCTATTAAAGATGATGAAAATATTTTCACCTTAGCAAGGCAACGCTGTGTTCCAATGGAGGGGTTTGTCACTTATGGCGGTTTAGCCGGACGCGATATAGCGGCGATGGTACAAGGGCTTGAAGAAGGAACTAGGGAGGATTATCTACATTATCGTATTGGTCAAGTGAGATACTTAGGTGATCGCTTACGTGAAGGGGGGATCCCTATTCAGTACCCTACAGGGGGACATGCGGTATTTGTTGATTGTAAAAAGTTAGTTCCACAAATACCGAGCGAGCAATTTCCAGCCCAAGCAGTGATTAATGCACTTTATCTTGAGTCCGGTGTTCGTGCTGTTGAAATTGGTTCATTTTTACTTGGTCGTGACCCTGAAACAGGGAAACAGAAACATGCTGATATGGAGTTCATGCGACTCACTATAGCAAGGCGTGTTTATACCAACGACCATATGGACTATATCGCAGATGCCTTGATTGGCCTTAAAGATAGATTTGCAACGTTAAAAGGGCTGGATTTTGAATATGAACCACCCGTATTAAGGCATTTTACCGCTAGATTAAAACCTATTAAATAATAGTCAATACTTCAGGTTCCCGTGCAATGCGGGAACTTTACCCTTATTTTTAAGGTGAATAACCATGAATAATTCGTCAGAGAAGAAGGAACCCTCCATATTGGTAGGGGGCTTTGTGCTCGGTGGCGCTATGATAGGGGCGGGCATGTTTAGCTTACCCACAATTATGGCAGGAGCATGGTTTATAAATTCAGTCATTGTTCTATTCGTTGTTTGTTTCTTTATGTTTCATTCAGGGATATATATTCTCGAATGTATTTCTAAATATGGAGCAGGAACAAATTACTTTTTTATATCAAAAGAACTATTACCTAAATGGGCCTGTTATATTGCAAATGCAGCATTGATTTTTGTCCTCTATATTTTAATCTATGCGTATATATCTGCTGCTGGATCTGTAATTAAAGAATCAGCCTCCATTTATGGCTTCGATATTAATTTAAGAATTATATTTATTATTTTTACGTTAATATTAGGTGCAACTATTTGGTGGAGTGGTATTGGAGCTAGCCGTTTAACATCAATATTCTTATTGATAAAAATAGTATTATTTGTCTTAGCTTTCTCAGGTCTTTTCTTTGTAGTAAAAACGGATTTACTTTTAAAACTTCCAACAGGAGATACACAAACCTCTCTTTTACCGTTTGTCTTTATTATCATTCCTTATGCAATCACTTCTTTTGGCTACCATGGTAATGTGTGTAGTTTATATAAGCTGTACCATGAAAATGAAAGAAAAGTGGTAAAAAGCTGTATCATCGGTTGTATTCTTGCCCTTGTTCTCTATTTCCTATGGGTATTAGGAACGATGGGAAATTTACCTAGAACAGAGTTTTTAACCATCATCAATAAAGGTGGCAATCTTGATGCTTTTATTGAGTCACTTTACGCAGTTCTGAATAGCAAGCATATTGCGACATTTTTATTGTGGTTTTCAATCAGCGCCGTATTTTGCTCATTCTTAGGGGTAGCAATCGGTTTATTTGACTACATCTTAGCATCGTTGAATTTCCAAGATAACAGCTCTGGACGTATGAAATCTGCACTACTTTGCTTCTTACCTCCATTAATACTCTGCATGTTATTCCCTAATGGGTTTTTAGTTGCAATTGCCTATGCCGGTATGGCGGCCTGTATTTGGGCGATTATTTGTCCTGCGGTGATGGCACTTAAAGCTAGAGAGCGTTTTCCTGAATCAACGTTTAAAGTATGGGGAGGGAAGGGGTTAATATATGCAGTCATTGTGTTTGGGGTTGTAGGGATTATTTGCCAGCTACTTGCTCAGTTTAATTTGCTACCAATATATCGTTAATTGTTTAATCTCCTTTTATGCTAACTGTCAAAGGCACAGCAATTTTGCTGTGCCTTTTTACTATGGCTTTAACCATAATAAAAACTGGAGTGGTCAACAAAAATTGGTCACCGTTTTAGAGTTTTCCCAATACAACCGTTCTGATTCATTGGGTGTTAAGCCACCGTTATATTGATGGGGTCTAAGCTGACTATAATACCCGATGATATATCGTGTTATTTCTTGCTGTGCTTCTATGGAATTACGGTAGCCTAAAATGGGTACCCATTCTGTCTTTAAACTTCGAAAAAATCGCTCCATCGGCGCATTATCCCAGCAATTACCTCGCCGAGATAAACTTTGCTTTATCTGATAACGCCATAATAATTGGCGATATTGGCGGCTTGTATAATGACTTCCTTGATCTGAATGAAACAGGATATTCCTTGGCTTACCTCTTGATTCAAAAGCCATTGATAATGCTTTTCCTGTTAGCTGGCTATCCGGTGAAAATGACATCGCCCAACCAATGGGCTTTCGAGCAAATAAATCCATTACAACAGCAAGATACATCCAGCGGTTACCTGACCAAATATAGGTCACATCACCCACCCAAACTTGGTTTGGCTCCGTGACCGCAAATTGACGTCTGAGATGATTCGGTATTTCAACGTGCTCTTGAGTCGTTTTTTTATATCGATACTTCGATGTTTGACAACTCACCAAGCCAAGTAATTTCATTAACTTACTTGCACGATAGCGCGTTAAAGGAACCTGTTTTGTATTCGATACAATGTCAGCAATAGTACGAGCACTAGCAGAACCGTGACTACTTTCATGGGCTTCTCGAACAAGAGCCCGAAGCTGTGTTTGTTCCACTGACGGTATCTTTGAGCGATGACGCCAATATTGATAGCTACTGCGATGAACACTGAACACGTTACACAGTTGTTTAATACTAAAGCGCCGACTGAGTTTCTCGATCAGCGAGAATTGTTCAGAGAGTCCGACATCACCAGCGCTGTAGCCTTTTTTAAGATCTCATTATGCTCTTCAAGTCGTGCAATTTTCTTTTTCAATTCACGGATTTCGACTTGTTCTGGCGTCATGGGTGACGCTTTCGGTGAAATCCCTTTGCGTTCTAGCTTGAGTTGCCGAACCCATTTGTCCATGGTTGATTTACCGACGCCCATGGCGTTGGCGGCCTCGACTACGGAGTAGCTTTGGTCAAGCACCAGTTGAGCGGCTTCAAGTTTAAATTCAGCACTGAAAAGTCGTCTTATACGTTTCGCCATAATTATCACCTATCTGTTTATGAAGTGATGATATCACCTCTGACTTGGTGACCAAATTAACTATGCCACTACACCTGCATGGTACAGTGCGTTACAGTTCGAATTAGACCCTGTTATAGATAAAGGAGCCTTAGTTGAATATCCTGACAACGGTGTATATTGGCTAAACCAAGAATCCCCCACATTCGAAGCTGATTATACTGCATTAGTACAAAGGATGAGCTACTTAGCGAAAGAGCACTCAAAACACTATAATGCGAGTTCACGAAGTATAGGCTATAGCCAGAAATGACTGTGAGTAGGGTTAGTTATTTGTAAATGCCACTAACCTATTTGCTTTTGCAATTATTGTTTAACTAGGGGGGATTTAGCCCCTACTAACGATACAGAGCATTAGTTCACGACCTAGAAAACTGTCGATACTGTTTAAATCGAGAAGCCTTATCCTTTACAGATTATAACGTGGTAATAGAGCGATTGAATTACTTACCTAAAGACTACTCTAAACACTACAGTTCGGATTACCGTACGATATGTCTTAGCCAGTACTAGGAGCCATTTAGGCAGGTAGTCTGCACTACCTGCCTTTTAAAACAACGTAGCCTATTACTATATCAGCAGCATTAAAGACAGTCTTAACGAATCTAGAGAAATTTAGAGTACATTTCAGTAGATAAATATTCTATACTGCTAATTCAAAGTGAAATTTTAAAATTCGAGTGACAGAAAAAACTAACCATTTTTTATTTTTTTGTCATAGATTCTGATATTGCGATCAGTTTGTTGTATTCAGGAAAAAGCCAGTGAGTTTTCTCTTTTTCGCCATTTGAGTAAATAAAAGTTGCGATTTCATTATTATCTTTCTTTTTAATTCCGATCCGATGAGTTTTAAAGTCTGATTTATAATCAACATTAACATTGATATTCTTGGCATTTTTTACTTTATATGTCATGGTTTCATATTTGGCTATTAACCAAAATGACATCTCGTGACCACCAATAAAATCTTCTGTAATCAACGGGAATAACGTTAATGTCTCATTAAAATCCCCTGATTTTTTTTCATAGCCACCATCAAATGTGGCTGGCGCGTTATTGTCTAATACAAAGCTAATTTTTTTACCTAAATTATCTGATATTAAAGGATCAATTTTTGACGGATCTTTGAGTGTGACTTCAAAAACAAAATTGCTGAGTTTCCC
>NZ_JAMPLX010000036.1:0-25700 GCF_028477825.1 Providencia sp. PROV267
CCGCTTTCTTTTCTAACCTGACCACCGAAGCGGTTTGTCGTGACAACGGATGCGCATTATAGGGAGTCAGAAAATTCTAGCAACCCTTTTTTTGAAAAAAAGTACTGTTTGAAGATAAAATCATCACTATGTTTTTTTTTCTAGCATTGTGACTATAAAACAAACAACAAATACCCTCTTTTTTGAAGGATACTCTTCTTCATAATATGAATAGATATCGACTATTCTATTTAATACCACTAATTATCAACTATGGTCATCTTTATGAACAAACACTTAAGACCTTATCTCGATATTTATCCCACCACTGGCTCTAACGTTTTTATCGATCCTTCAGCTGTTGTGATCGGCGATGTTCGTTTAGCTGATGATGTCAGTATTTGGCCTTTATCCGTATTACGTGGTGATGTGAACTACATTGAAATTGGTGCTCGCACTAATATACAAGATGGTTCCGTCTTACACGTAACACACAAATCAAAACATAACCCAGAAGGCAACCCTTTAATTATTGGCGAAGATGTCACCGTCGGACATAAAGTGATGCTTCATGGTTGCACAATCGGGGATCGCGTATTAGTCGGTATGGGTTCTATTATTCTTGATGGAGCAATAATCGCTAGCGACGTAGTTATAGGCGCAAATAGCCTCGTCACCCAAGGCAAAAAACTGGAAAGTGGCTACCTTTATGTTGGTAGCCCAGCTAAAGCTGCCCGTAAACTAACGGAAGCTGAATTAGAACATCTACGTTATTCAGCGAATAACTACGTTCAATGGAAGAATGATTATTTATCTTCTGGTAAAGAATAAACACTATCATCTTCCTGAGGGCCTTGAGCTATCAAGGCCTCAAACTCTTCTTCTATATCCCAACGGTTATTTTGGAACAGCACTAATGGCTCAGCCCCTTCTCCATACCGCCGATAAAGCAACGAGTCTGATATTACACATTCAGCTAACATTCCACTAATTAATACCGGAAAATGGACTTTTCTTGTAGCAGCATTCCACTCTTCTCTATCTGGAAATTGAATAGCTTGATTCACTTTTTCAGTTCCTTTTGTAATACAAGAAGAACCGGCTCTATATCTGGAAGTACTCCATGCCATAATTTAAAAGCGAAAGCGGCTTGCCCAACTAACATACCTAAACCATCGGCAAGGCGATTTACCTGATGAGAACTCGCGAACGATAGAAATGGTGTTAAACCATGTTGATAAAACATGTCATAACATGCCACCCGCATAGAAAATACAGCGGGATCAATTGCGGGGATCTCGCCACTCACTCCAGATGAAGTTGCATTAATGATGAGATCGAAACAGGCTGTTTTGATCTGTTCGATCGGCTGTGCTTTTATTTTTCCAAAGCTAACAAATTGATTTACTAATGTTTCTGCTTTAGAAAAAGTCCTATTCGTTAGCGTAATTTCGCACCCAAATTCTAAGAGAGGTAATAAAGCCCCCCTCGTTGCACCACCAGCACCAATAATTAATACTTTGCTATTGCTATGAATAAAATTAAGCCGTTGAAGATCTAGCAAAAGGCCAGCACCATCCGTGTTATCACCTAATAACCGGTGACTATCCAGTTTCATCACGGTATTTACTGCACCGCACGATTGAGCTCTATCTGTTAGCTCAGATACCATTTGATATGCGTTTTCCTTAAAAGGTAGCGTAACATTCGCCCCCATCCCTCCCTGAGCAAAAAATGCAGACAATGACTGCTCAAAGCCATCTAGTGGTGCCAAAATACGTTCATATTCCAGCGCAATACCCGTCTGTTCAGCAAACATCTGGTGTATAATTGGCGATTTACTATGCGCTATCGGATGACCAAAAACGGCATATTTACCCATATAATAGTTATCCTTTACGATAAAGTTGCCCTGTTTTAGCATCCCGAATTTCTGATGGGTTTTGACGGCCCCCCACCATTCCATCAAGTACAGGGATACTTCCCTTAAACTGCTCTAGAACTTCATTGGTTGTCCTACATGGCTCCTGACCGCTTAAATTCGCACTTGTAGATACTAATGGCTTACCGTATTCGCGACAGAGCTCTTTTACTAACCCATGATCTGTTACTCTTACCGCCAAAGTATCGAAACGCCCAGTTAACCATTTCGGAGTGGATGATTTGGCTGGGATAACCCAAGTCACAGGCCCTGGCCAGCTTGCAAACATCGTTTGCTTTTGTTCATCAGTCAACTGACTATCGTCCACATAGTCTTTCAGCTGTTCATAATTGTCTGCGATAAGAATTAGCCCTTTCTCCCAAGGACGTTGTTTTAACTCAAGTAACTTATTAACCGCTTGTTCACTATCAGGATCACAACCTAATCCAAATACGGCTTCAGTGGGATAAGCGATAACTTCCCCTTTGTTCAGGGAAATAATAATATTTTCAATTGCAGGTGTAGCTTTATTTTGCATCTTTTTAACTCATTATTCTTTTTGTGGTTTACCACATCGTTTACTGGCACAAAATAATCTTACTCCTTGAGCACCCCTTTTTTCCATAAGTAATGGATAATGACAAAACTCACATTCACCCGAAACAGGCTTATGATTGAGAATAAATTGGCAAGACGGATAGCTATCACACGCATAAAATGTTTTTCCAAACCGAGACTTACGTTGTAATAGGTGACCTGTCTGGCACTGGGGGCAAGCAACTTTCGTTTCATCTGGCTTATCAATTAATTCAATATGCTCACACTCTGGGTAGTGACTACATCCAATAAACATACCAAATCGCCCTTGCTTCAAAACCAAATCATGGCCGCATTGTGGACATGCTTGCCCTTCTAATACTTTTACTACATGGCTTTCTGCCGAAGGACGCATAGGTTTGAGATAATGACATTGAGGGTACGAAGAACAAGCAAAAAAAGGCCCATGTGCACCATTACGAATGACCAGTAAAGAACCGCATTCAGGACAATGTTCATTTTTCTCTGTTTCAAAAGGCAATTGCTTTGACATGATTTTCTCTTAGCCAACTAACTTAATTTTATATACCCACCAGTAACAGAAGCGATAGCACCGTCTATCTCAAGTTCCGTCAAAACAGCAATGACTTCTGTTATCGGCTGTTGTACACGCTCAGCAATCACATCTGCAGGTGTAGGGTGATACTCAACCATACTCAATATTTTATTCTCTGTCAGATTAAATTCAGCATTCAGCGTTTCTTCTTCTAATGGCTCGACTGGCAACCAATTTAACCCAACCTCTATATGGTGTTTGATATCTTCGGGTTCAACAAGTAGATATGCTCCTTGTTGTAATAGCCAATGGTTACCACTGTAAGCTGAATTACCAAGTGGTGCGGGTATCGTAAAAAGGTCTCTATTTTGCTCAATGGCATAACGAGCCGTTATCAATGAGCCACTTTTCAACCCTGCCTCTACCACGACTGTCGCTTTACTTAAGCCACTAATAATTCGATTTCGTCGAGGAAATTGCCTAGGTAGCGGAGGCGCATTTGGTAAAAACTCAGAGATTAGTACCCCCTCTTGTTTAATCTGCTCCGCCAGCGCAGTATGCTGCCTAGGATAAATATTTGCTAATCCACTCCCTAAAACGGCAACTGTTTTCCCATTTGCTGCGAGTGCCGCGCGATGACTTGCAGCATCGATACCAAATGCTAACCCGCTAGTAATTGTAAAACCATAGTCAGTAAATTTATTGGCAAACCGATCCGCCCATTTACGGCCATACTCACTCGCTTGCCGACTACCGACTATTGCGATTTGTGCTGTCGCCATCAGCTCACTTTGCCCTATTACAAACAAGACGAGTGGCGGATTAGATATATGCTTTAATAAGGAAGGGTACAAGGAATCACAAAAAGTAATCAGTTGATTTTCTTCCTTTTCTAGCCATTTAAGCGTTTGAGCTAATTTTACAGATGGCACGTGTAGAAACTGTAAACACTGCAGTTCACTTAACCCACACTCCTGTAAAACAGAAGAGCATACTTGTTCTAATATCCTTAGCTTATTAATAATTTTTAATGCCTTATGTGGTGATAGCCGGCTCACCTGAGACATTCTTAACCAAATTTCTTGCGCATCCATGGCGTCTTCCTGACTTTATTGTAAAGGTTCATCTGTGAACAAATCGTAACCAATACTGTCAATATGACTGATAAATGTCTAGAATAGGCATTAATTCCTATTCACTTTTTTGGACGCTGCTCGAAAAAATTTATGTCAGTATTAAATGTATTACATTACCCAGACGAACGCTTACGCACAATTGCTAAGCCAGTAGAAAAAGTTGATGCCGAAATTCAACAGATCGTCGATGATATGTTCGAAACGATGTATGAAGAAGAAGGTATCGGTCTTGCTGCAACTCAAGTCGATATTCATCAGCGGATCATTGTTATTGATGTCTCGGAAACGCGGGATCAACGACTTGTTCTTATTAACCCTGAATTATTAGACAAATCAGGTGAAACGGGTATTGAAGAAGGTTGTCTTTCTATTCCTGAACAACATGGTTTTGTCCCCAGAGCAGAGCATGTTAAGGTTCGTGCCCTTGACTATAATGGCGATAGTTTTGAACTTGAAGCCGATGGCTTACTCGCTATCTGTATTCAACATGAAATGGATCACCTTGTTGGTAAATTGTTTGTTGATTACTTATCACCATTAAAGCGCCAGCGTATCCGACAAAAGGTTGAAAAACTAGATAGAATGAGAGCTAAAGCAGCAAAAACAGCTAACTAGACAGATTTATACAGGGAAATATAACCGTGTCGGAATCATTAAAAATTATCTTTGCAGGTACACCTGATTTTGCGGCTGGGCACTTAGCCGCTTTACTTAAAACTAAACATCAGGTTGTCGGTGTTCTTACACCACCAGATAAGCCCGCGGGGAGGGGTAAAAAGCTGACGCCAAGCCCTGTCAAAGTATTAGCACAAGAACACCAAATTCCAGTTTTTCAGCCTACTACGCTGAAAAATGTAGATAATCATCAATGGATCAAAGATCACAACGCAGATTTGATGATTGTTGTTGCTTATGGGTTTATTTTACCAAAAGCCGTTTTAGATATTCCGCGTTTAGGTTGTCTGAATGTACACGGTTCTTTACTACCACGCTGGCGCGGTGCTGCACCTATTCAACGCTCAATTTGGGCTGGTGATGCTGAAACTGGCGTAACCATTATGCAAATGGATGAAGGGTTAGATACTGGGGATATGCTGTATAAAGCAAGTTGCCCAATTATGCCTGAAGATACTAGTGCAACACTTTATGAAAAACTGGCAGTGATTGGCCCAGAGGCATTGATCCATACGTTAGAACTGATATCCAATCAGCAATGTGTGCCTGAAAAACAGGATGACTCTCTGGCAAACTACGCTGAAAAGTTATCTAAAGAGGAAGCTCGTATTGATTGGCAACAATCCGCTGAACAAATAGAGCGCTGTATTAGGGCATTTAATCCTTGGCCAATGAGCTATTTTACAGTTCAAGAGCAGCTTATTAAGGTATGGCAGGCACAAGTCATTGCCGAAAACCATAATGAGCAACCAGGCACTATCCTCAGCGCTGATAAAAATGGCATATGCGTTGCAACAGGTAACGGAAAACTCAATATCACTCAGTTACAACCACCGGGTAAAAAGGCCATGGGAGCGCAAGATCTCCTCAACTCACGCCGAGAATGGTTCACTCCTGGACAGCAACTTAATTAGAAAGCCAATAAATTTGCCTGATAATATATTCAGGCAAATTTATTTCGTGACGAATAGACTCACCTTCACTTATGAAAAATACATATAACTTGCGTAGCATCGCAGCGGTAGCCATCGGTCAAGTCATTGATGGTGGTCAGTCTCTCAGTACGGTACTACCTGAATTACAAAAAAATATAAATGAAAAAGATAAGTCTCTATTACAAGAGATTTGCTTTGGTGTCCTACGCTATTTACCTAAACTAGAATGGTTTGTTGCTCAGCTTATGGAGAAACCACTAACAGGTAAACAGAGAACATTGCACTACTTGATTATGGTGGGGATTTATCAACTCCTCTATACACGTATTCCTCCTCATGCCGCTTTAGCGGAAACGGTCAATGGAGCAGTTGCACTAAAACGCCCTCAATTAAAAGGGCTTATCAATGGTGTGTTACGATCATTCCAACGGCAACAAACTCAACTCGAAGAGCGTAATACTAATAATAGTAGCCAATACCTTCATCCGAGCTGGCTTTTAAAGCGCCTTCAAAATGCTTACCCTGATAAGTGGCAAACGATTATTGATGCAAATAACCAGCGTCCTCCCATGTGGTTAAGGGTTAATTCCCAACATCACACTGCTGAACAGTATCAAAAATACCTAGAAGAAAATGAGATTGCATCTGAATTGCATCCACATCACCCCTGCGCGATAAAACTGTCAGAGCCAACTTCAGTTACAAGGCTTCCTGGCTTTGAAAAAGGTTGGGCAACTGTGCAAGATGTTTCTGCTCAAGGGTGTGCGGAACTGCTTGAACCACAAAATCATGAAACGATCCTTGATCTATGTGCAGCACCCGGTGGTAAAACAACTCATATACTGGAGCTTGCACCAAAAGCACATGTCGTTGCTGTTGATATTGATGAGCACCGTCTTAAACGTGTAAAAGAAAACTTGCAACGTTTGCAACAGCAAGCAGCCGTCATTCAAGGTGATGGTACAAAACCAGAAGAGTGGGCTAATGGGCAACTGTTTGATCGTATTCTTCTTGATGCCCCATGCTCAGCAACAGGCGTTATCCGCCGTCATCCTGATATAAAGTGGTTAAGGCGAGATTCTGACATTAATGAACTCACCGAACTTCAAGCTAAAATATTAGAATCAATTTGGCCTTACCTAAAAGTTGGCGGTACCCTTGTCTATGCGACCTGTTCAATTATGCCTGAAGAGAATAGCTTACAAATAAAAAATTTTTTAGCTAAGCACCCTGAAGCCTCTCTTAATGATGGCACAACAGCAGGCTTACAGATACTACCTAGTATAACTGGTGGTGATGGCTTCTTTTACGCGCGCTTGGTCAAACAAGAGAACTAATCCAATAAAACTTGTCTGAGATAGGAATATTCAATGAAAATCATTATTTTAGGTGCTGGACAAGTTGGCGGAACCCTCGCTGAGAATCTAGTGGATGAAAACAATGATATTACTGTCGTTGACACTAACGCTGATCGCTTGCGCCAATTGCAAGATCAATTTGATCTCCGAGTTGTAAACGGCCATGGGTCACATCCACGCGTACTACGTGATGCGGGGGCAGAAGATGCAGACATGTTGGTTGCCGTCACCAATTCTGATGAAACGAATATGATCGCGTGCCAAATCGCCTATAGCCTTTTTAATACGCCAAATAAAATTGCACGTATTAGGGCGACTGAATATATCCGTGAAGCAGACAAGTTATTTTTGCCTGAACAAATCCCTATTGATTACCTGATTTCCCCAGAACAATTGGTGATTGATTATATCTATAAATTAATCCAATACCCTGGTGCACTCCAAGTCGTCAATTTTGCTGAAGGGAAAGTCAGTATTGTTGCGGTTAAAGCCTACTATGGTGGTTCATTAGTGGGTAATGCCCTTTCCAGTTTACGCGAGCACATGCCACATATTGATGCCAGAGTTGTTGCCATTTTTCGTCAAGATCGTCCGATTCGGCCTCAAGGTTCAACAATCATCGAAGCTGGTGATGAAGTCTTTTTCGTGGCTTCAACTCAACACATTCGAGCAGTGATGAGTGAATTGCAGCGCTTAGAAAAGCCATATAAACGCCTCATGATCGTGGGTGGGGGTAATGTCGGTGCTGGTTTAGCGAAAAGGCTAGAAAAAGATTACAGTGTAAAACTTATCGAGCGAAATCAACAAAGAGCAACTGAACTCGCTGAATTGCTGCATGACACAATTGTATTTTATGGCGATGCTTCCGACCAAGAGTTACTTACAGAAGAGCATATTGAACAGATGGACGTCTTTATTGCTCTAACAAATGATGATGAAGCAAACATAATGTCAGCCATGTTAGCGAAAAAAATGGGGGCCAAAAAAGCTATGGTGCTCATTCAAAGAACTGCTTATGTTGAATTAGTTCAAGGTGGTGTTATTGACATTGCAGTGTCACCGCAACAGGCGACGATTTCAGCATTATTAAGTCATGTTAGGAAAGCCGATATTGTCAGTGTTTCTTCATTAAGACGAGGTGTTGCTGAAGCAATTGAAGCAATTGCTCATGGCGATGAAAATACCTCTAAAGTTGTTGGTAAAAAGATTTCAGATATAAAACTCCCGCCAGGAACCATTATTGGTGCTTTAGTTAGAGAAGATGAAGTCATTATTGCCAGTGATTATCATATAATCGAACAAGGAGACCATGTCATTATGTTCATTACCGATAAGAAATATGTTCCTGATGTTGAGAAATTATTCCAACCAAGCCCCTTCTTTTTATAATTATCAAAATAAAACGACAATCTTATTTGCAGCTTAATTAAAGTAGATACTATAATTTGTTAACTAAATATTTATTTTGTCACAAATAGTTTTCAATTAGGGGGTAGAATGAGTTTTTTAAAAGAGTTTCGCGAATTTGCGATGAAGGGCAATGTTGTCGATATGGCTGTCGGTATCATTATTGGTGCTGCATTCGGTAAAATTGTTTCTTCATTAGTCGCCGATGTCATTATGCCGCCATTGGGTCTATTAATTGGTGGAGTTGACTTTAAACAATTTAGCGTCGTACTAAGAGCCGCCGAAGGGGATATTCCTGCTGTAGTTCTTAATTATGGTATGTTTATACAGACTGTATTTGACTTTGTTATCGTCGCATTTGCTATTTTTATGGCAATTAAAGTAATGAACAAAGTTCGTCGTGAAAAAGAAGCAGAGCCTGAAGCACCACCGGCGCCAAGTAAAGAAGAAGTGTTATTATCAGAAATTCGTGATTTATTAAAAGAACAAAATAAAAAGTAATACTAGAAAACCAGTGGTAATAAGTTAAAAAACTGATTACCACTGGCCTCCCAGTTATTACCTTTACCATGTTTTGCTTTACGGTTATAACTTCCTTTCCCTTTCTTGTTTTTCTCTACTCTTTGTCTAAATAGCGGATCATGTAACAATGCTTCGATCGCATTATCTTTAATTTGACCACGTTTATGTTGATATCGACTCATGATATACCTTCTTTTAAAAATGAATTTAAAGTAAATTTTCGATTAATAAACTTTCGATGCGCCTTTCTCAAGTATTTCCATTATCGAGCAATATGTCGACGCATGCTCTTCACCACAACAAGCTGAGCTGAGCATTTTCAGTGAATCACGCATAATAATAAGTTCTTGTATCTTTTTTTCAACTTCAAACAAGCGTAAATCAACAATTTGCTTCGATTCTTGACATGTATGATGCTCAGGATCAACACGTATTGATAATAACTCAGTGATAGCTTCTAAGGTGAAGCCGAGTTGCTTAGCATAACGGATAAACCGAAGCCGTTGCAAATCTTGCTCAGTATACAACCTATAGCCACCTTCTGTCCTCAGTTTATGCCCCATCAAACCTTGTTTTTCATAAAAACGAATCGTGTCTGGTGTGACATCGGCGAGACGCGCAATTTGCCCAATTTTATACATAGTCATGGGAACTCCACTCTAAATAGGGTCAAAATAGAATAAATCAAGTCAATGAAGCTTAGAGAAAGGATAGAATAGCAGGTACAAAAAAACCGGGCAAATATACCCGGTTTTTTTGATAGCAGACAGATTACTCTGCTGCTGCTTCTTGAGACTCAACAGCACGGTCAACAAGCTCGATGTAAGCCATCGGAGCATTGTCACCAGTACGGAAGCCACACTTAAGAATACGAGTGTAACCGCCCGCACGAGCTGCAAAGCGAGGTCCCAATTCATTAAACAATTTTGCCACGATCTCGTTATCACGAGTACGGGCGAATGCCAGACGACGATTAGCTACGCTGTCGGTCTTGGCAAGAGTAATCAGCGGCTCAACGACGCGACGCAGTTCTTTCGCTTTAGGCAGAGTCGTCTTGATGATTTCATGACGAACTAAAGAACCTGCCATGTTACGGAACATAGCTTGGCGGTGGCTGCTGTTGCGGTTCAATTGACGACCACTCTTACGATGGCGCATGACCTTATCCTTCTCAGTAAAACCTTAACCTGTGATCTTAATCATCAGCAATACTTGCTGGTGGCCAATTTTCTAAGCGCATGCCCAGAGAAAGACCACGAGATGCCAAGACGTCCTTAATTTCAGTAAGAGATTTCTTACCAAGGTTAGGCGTTTTAAGCAACTCAACTTCTGTACGCTGAACCAGATCACCGATGTAGTGGATAGCTTCTGCTTTAAGGCAGTTAGCAGAGCGGACAGTCAATTCCAGATCGTCAACTGGGCGCAATAAGATAGGATCGAACTCTGGTTTCTCTTCTTTAACTTCAGGCTGACGAACATCACGTAAGTCAACAAAAGCTTCAAGTTGTTCAGCCAGAATAGTCGCTGCACGGCGAATCGCCTCTTCAGGATCGATTGTACCGTTTGTTTCCATTTCGATAACTAACTTATCCAAGTCAGTACGTTGTTCAACACGAGCTGCTTCAACATTGTAGGCAATACGCTCTACAGGGCTATAGCAAGCATCGACTAACAGACGACCGATTGGGCGCTCATCTTCTTCCGAATGTACTCGGGCAGAAGCCGGCACATAACCACGACCACGCTGAACTTTAATTCGCATGTTAATAGATGCGCTTTCGTCAGTCAGGTGGCAGATAACGTGCTGCGGCTTGACGATTTCGACATCGCCATCATGGACGATGTCGGCTGCAGTCACAGGGCCAATGCCAGATTTATTCAAGGTTAAAATAACTTCATCTTTACCCTGAACTTTTACCGCCAGCCCTTTCAGGTTGAGGAGAATCTCCAGGATATCTTCCTGTACACCTTCTTTGGTGCTGTACTCATGCAGTACACCATCAATCTCAACCTCTGTCACCGCACAACCCGGCATAGACGAAAGCAGAATACGGCGCAGTGCGTTACCAAGAGTATGACCGAAGCCACGCTCTAAAGGCTCAAGGGTCACCTTGGCGTGCGTCGAACTCACTTGCTCGATATCTACCAGGCGCGGTTTTAGAAACTCTGTCACAGAACCCTGCATTGTGTCCTCTCTTTGGTGCTAAGCTTTACTTAGAGTAAAGCTCGACGATCAGGTGTTCGTTAATGTCCGCAGACAGGTCAGTACGTTCAGGAATACGTTTGAACACACCTTCCATTTTAGCAGCATCAACTTCCAGCCAAGTTGGCTTCTCACGCTGTTCAGCCAGCTCTAAAGCAGCCTTAATACGAGACTGTTTTTTCGCTTTCTCACGAACGCTGATAACGTCATTCGGGGAAACCTGATAAGAAGCGATATTAACTACTCGACCATTTACCATGATAGCTTTGTGGCTAACCATTTGACGTGCTTCTGCGCGAGTTGCGCCAAAGCCCATACGGTAAACGACGTTATCAAGACGGCCTTCCAGCAGAGTCAACAGGTTTTCACCTGTGTTGCCTTTCAGACGTGTTGCTTCTTTATAATAGTTACGGAATTGACGTTCCAGAACACCGTAAATACGACGAACTTTTTGTTTTTCACGTAACTGAACACCGTAGTCAGACAGACGCGGTTTACGCGCTCCGTGCTGGCCAGGTGCCTGTTCTAATTTACACTTGGTGTCAATCGCGCGAACACCAGACTTCAGGAAGAGGTCTGTTCCTTCGCGACGGCTCAGCTTGAGCTTAGGACCCAAATATCTAGCCATTTTCTTTCTCCAACAGTCCTAAAAACGAAACGTATTAAACGCGACGTTTTTTCGGTGGGCGACAACCGTTATGAGGGATAGGAGTCACATCAGTAATATTTGTGATGCGGAAACCTGCGGCGTTCAGAGCACGAATTGTTGATTCGCGACCCGGACCCGGTCCCTTAACCATAACTTCCAGGTTCTTGATACCGTATTCTTTCACGGCTTCTGCGCAACGCTCTGCTGCAACCTGAGCTGCAAACGGAGTGGATTTGCGAGAACCACGGAAACCGGAACCACCGGCAGTTGCCCAACCTAATGCGTTACCCTGACGATCAGTAATAGTAACGATTGTGTTGTTGAAAGAAGCATGGATATGAGCCACACCGTCTGAGACTTGCTTTCTTACACGCTTACGTGCACGAATTGGTGCTTTTGCCATTATTCAATACCCCGACTTATTTCTTGATCGGCTTACGCGGACCCTTACGGGTACGAGCGTTAGTCTTAGTACGCTGACCGCGCACAGGTAGACCACGACGATGACGTAAACCACGGTAACATCCAAGGTCCATCAGACGCTTGATGCTCAGGGTAATTTCACGACGTAAGTCACCTTCTACCACATACTTGGCAACTTCGTCACGCAGCTTGTCGATTTGTTCTTCAGACAGCTCACTGATCTTAACATTTTCAGCAATTCCAGTCGCTTCACAGATAGCCTGTGAACGAGTTTTGCCGATTCCGAAAATCGATGTTAAAGCGATCACGGTATGTTTATGATCAGGAATGTTAATGCCTGCTATACGGGCCACTATGCACTCCTAAGTTAAAATATACATTATTGTGCTGAAAAGCCCGTTTTCAGGATACTCAAACAATAATGTATCTCGATAAAAAAGATTGGCTGGCTAATTTAGCCAGCTCAACCCAACTTTGCAAGAAAAAAATGCTTTTTCTTAACCTTGACGTTGTTTATGTCTTGGCTCAACACTGCAAATTACACGAACGCTACCATTGCGACGGATAATTTTACAGTTACGGCATAATTTCTTGACGGAAGCACGAACTTTCATTTTTACTCTCCGTAACTTCTAAAGCAAACCATAATCACACTAAGCGATTACTTACCTTTTAGATTTGCTTTCTTCAATGCAGACTCATATTGACTTGACATCATTAGAGTTTGCACTTGAGCCATAAAGTCCATGATAACGACAACTACGATTAATAGAGAAGTACCACCAAAGTAAAAAGGTACTTTCATTGCGTCACGCATGAACTCCGGGATTAGGCAGATGAAGGTAATATAAAGTGCACCGACTAAAGTCAGGCGAGTCATTACCTTATCAATGTACTTGGCCGTTTGCTCTCCCGGACGAATTCCTGGTACAAATGCACCGGACTTCTTCAGGTTATCTGCTGTTTCTCTTGGGTTGAAAACCAACGCCGTATAGAAGAAACAGAAGAAGATGATCGCAGAAGCATAAAGCAACACATAGAACGGTTGACCAGGCTGCAAGAACATAGAAAGAGTTGTCAGCCAGTCCCAGCCAGTTCCATCACCGAACCAAGATGCTATTGTACCCGGGAACAGTATGATACTGGAAGCAAAAATTGCAGGAATTACACCCGCCATATTCACTTTTAATGGTAAATGTGTGCTTTGTGCCGCATAAACACGGCGTCCTTGTTGGCGTTTCGCGTAGTTAACAACGATTCTACGTTGACCACGCTCCATGAATACAACAAAGAAAGTTACCGCGAATACGAGCACTGCAACCAACAGCAACAGGAGGAAGTGCAGATCGCCTTGCCGAGCTTGCTCGATAGTATGGCCAATGGCCGGCGGTAGACCCGCAACGATACCAGCGAAGATAATGATTGAGATACCGTTACCAATACCTCTTTCCGTTATCTGCTCACCTAGCCACATAAGGAACATGGTTCCTGTAACTAAGCTAACAACAGCCGTGAAGTAGAACGGGAGACCCGGATCAATAACTAGCCCTTGCATCCCTGGCATATTCGGAAGACCCATTGCAATACCCACAGATTGGAATATTGCTAACACCAAAGTACCCCAACGAGTATATTGGCTTATCTTCCGACGACCTGCTTCACCTTCTTTCTTAATCTCTGCTAGTCGTGGGTTAACCACTGACAGTAATTGGATAATAATAGATGCCGAAATATACGGCATAATACCCAAAGCAAAGATAGAAGCTCGGCTAAGAGCACCACCAGAGAACATGTTAAACATATCAATGATGGTGCCTTGTTGCTGTTCGAGCAATTTGGCAAGCACAGTGGCATCAATACCAGGGATTGGAATAAAAGAACCAATACGGAAAACAATCAGTGCACCTATCACAAACAAAAGTCTGCGTTTCAGCTCACCAACACCACCTTTGGCACTTTGAAAATCTAATCCTGGTTGTTTAGCCATCTGTCACTTATTCCTCAATTTTACCGCCGGCAGCTTCAATCGCAGCGCGAGCACCTTTAGTAACACGAAGGCCACGTACAGTTACTGCACGATTCACTTCGCCAGAAAGAATAACTTTCGCATATTCAATCTGGATGCCAACAACATTCGCGGCTTTTAGTGCGTTCAGATCAATAACATCGCCTTCAACAGCAGCAAAATCAGACAGACGAACTTCTGCAGTGATCATTGCTTTACGTGAAGTAAAACCAAATTTTGGTAGACGACGGTATAAAGGCATCTGGCCGCCTTCGAAACCACGACGTACGCCACCGCCAGAACGAGATTTCTGACCTTTGTGACCACGTCCGCCGGTTTTACCCAGACCAGAACCGATACCACGACCTAAGCGCTTAGGCGCGTGCTTGGCACCTTCAGCCGGAGACAGAGTATTTAAACGCATCTCTTACTCCTCAACTTTAACCATGTAGGAAACCAAGTTGACCATACCGCGAACAGCAGGAGTGTCCTCACGTTCTACTGTATGACCAATGCGACGCAGACCTAAACCGATCAAAGTTGCCTTATGCTTAGGCAGGCGACCGATTGAACTGCGAACTTGTGTAATTTTAATAGTCTTAGCCATGGCTGATTACCCCAGAATTTCTTCGACGGATTTTCCACGCTTAGCTGCGACCATTTCTGGAGACTTCATGCTGTCTAAAGCATCCAGTGTTGCACGAACCACGTTGATTGGGTTTGTGGAACCATAGGTTTTAGCCAGTACGTTGCGAACTCCAGCTACTTCTAAAACAGCACGCATTGCACCACCGGCGATGATACCAGTACCTTCGTGAGCAGGTTGCATAAACACGCGAGAACCGGTGTGTGTACCTTTCACAGGGTGGAACAAAGTGCCGTTGTTTAGAGCAACGGTTTTCATGCTGCGACGGGCTTTTTCCATCGCTTTCTGGATTGCTGCCGGAACTTCGCGCGCTTTGCCGTAGCCAAAACCAACGCGACCGTTACCATCACCAACTACTGTCAGTGCTGTAAAGCTGAAAATACGGCCACCTTTAACGGTTTTTGCTACGCGGTTTACCGCGATCAGCTTTTCCTGCAGTTCGCCAGCTTGTTTCTCGATGTGAGCCATCTTACACCTCTACCTTAGAACTGAAGGCCAGCTTCACGGGCAGCTTCTGCCAGTGCCTGGACTCTACCATGATATTGGAAACCAGAACGGTCAAAAGCAACAGTAGTGATGCCTTTTTCCAATGCGCGTTCAGCAATAATTTTACCAACAACTGCTGCTGCGTCTTTGTTTCCAGTGAATTTCACTTGCTCATTGATAGCTTTTTCTGTAGTAGAAGCGGCCACCAAAGTTTCAGAACCGTTTGGAGCGATAACCTGCGCATAAATATGGCGTGGAGTACGGTGTACCACCAGGCGTGTCGCACCCAACTCTTGGATCTTGCGGCGTGCGCGGGTCGCACGACGGATACGAGCTGCTTTCTTATCCATAGTGTTACCTTACTTCTTCTTAGCCTCTTTAGTACGCACGATTTCATCGGCGTAACGAACACCCTTGCCTTTGTAAGGCTCAGGACGACGGTAAGCACGCAGTTCTGCCGCGACTTGACCAATCACTTGCTTATCCGCACCTTTCAGTACGATTTCAGTTTGTGTTGGGCATTCTGCAGTAATGCCTGCTGGCAGTGCGTGTTCAACCGGATGCGAAAAACCTAGAGACAAGCTAACAGCGTTGCCTTTAACTGCCGCACGGTAACCAACACCGACTAGTTGAAGTTTTTTAGTGAAGCCTTCAGTAACACCAACAACCATTGAGTTAAGCAGAGAACGAGAAGTACCCGCCTGTGCCCAAGCATCAGCGAAACCTTCGCGCGGTGCGAAAGTTAAGCGGCCATCTTCATGTTTAACTTCAACTGCATTATGGATAGTACGAGTAAGCTCGCCGTTTTTACCCTTAATCGAAATAACCTGACCGTTGAGTTTTACCTCTACGCCGGCAGGAATGACGACGGGTGCTTTTGCCACACGAGACATTCTTTCCTCCCGAATTAAGCTACGTAGCAGAGAATCTCGCCACCAAGACCAGCTTGGCGAGCTGCACGATCAGTCATGACACCTTTAGAGGTAGAAATAACAGCGATACCTAAGCCAGCCATAACTTGTGGCAGCTCATCTTTTTTCTTATAGATGCGCAGACTTGGGCGGCTTACACGCTGAATGCTTTCTACTACAGCCTTACCTTGGAAATAACGCAGAGTCAGTTCCAATTCTGGCTTAGTGTCGCCTTCAATTTTAAAATCTTCAATATAACCTTCTTCCTTCAGCACTTTGGCAATCGCCACTTTCAGCTTGGAGGAAGGCATGGTGACCGCAACTTTGTTCGCGGCCTGACCGTTACGGATACGGGTCAGCATATCCGCGATGGGATCTTGCATGCTCATCTGTCTTTACTCCCGTGATTCAATATGGTGACAATTACCAACTAGCCTTTTTAAGGCCCGGGATTTCACCGCGCATAGCGGCTTCACGGACTTTAATACGGCTCAGACCAAATTTCCGCAGGAAACCGTGCGGACGCCCAGTTTGACGGCAGCGGTTACGCTGACGAGAAGGACTTGAATCACGTGGCAGTGTTTGCAGCTTGAGAACAGCGTCCCAGCGATCTTCATCAGATGCGTTTACATCAGAGATGATAGCTTTCAGTTCAACGCGTTTTGCGAAAAACTTCTCAGCTAATTTAGCACGCTTAACATCACGCGCTTTCATAGATTTCTTAGCCATGAGTACCCTGCCTTACTTGCGGAACGGGAAGTTGAACGCTGCTAACAGTGCGCGACCTTCGTCATCTGATTTCGCAGTTGTGGTGATAGTAATATCTAAACCACGCACACGATCCACTTTATCGTAATCGATTTCAGGGAAGATGATTTGTTCACGTACGCCCATGCTGTAGTTACCGCGACCATCAAATGACTTAGCGGACAAGCCACGGAAGTCACGAATACGTGGTACAGCAATAGAAATCAGTCGCTCAAGGAACTCCCACATGCGTTCGCCACGCAGGGTTACTTTACAGCCGATTGGATAGCCCTGACGGATTTTGAAGCCTGCAACAGATTTGCGTGCTTTGGTGATCAATGGTTTTTGACCAGAGATTGCTGCCAAGTCAGCTGCTGCATTGTCCAGCAGTTTTTTATCAGCAATCGCTTCACCAACACCCATATTCAGGGTGATCTTCTCGACCCGAGGGACTTGCATGACAGAATTGTAACCAAACTGAGCCATCAGTTTTTTAGTTACTTCGTCTTTATAGTAATCATGCAGTTTCGCCATCGTATACTCCAAAAATTACTTGATAGTTTCACTGTTAGATTTGAAGAAACGGACTTTTTTGCCGTCTTCGAATCTAAAGCCTACACGGTCAGCCTTACCAGTTGCCGCGTTAAAGATTGCAACGTTAGAAACGTGAATTGCCGCTTCTTTTTCAACGATGCCACCTGGTTGATTCAGAGCCGGAACTGGCTTCTGATGTTTTTTAACCAGATTGATACCTTCAACGATAACTTTACCAGAAGAAATAACCTGTTTTACTTTACCGCGCTTACCTTTATCTTTACCAGTCAGCACGATAACTTCGTCATCACGACGGATTTTCGCTGCCATAGTTCCGCTCCTTAGAGTACTTCAGGTGCCAGTGAGATAATTTTCATAAACTTCTCTGTACGAAGTTCACGAGTTACCGGCCCAAAAATACGCGTACCGACTACTTGCTCGCTGTTATTGTTTAGAATAACGCATGCATTACTATCGAAGCGAATGACAGAACCGTCCGGGCGACGTACACCCTTCTTGGTGCGCACCACTACCGCCTTCAGGACATCACCTTTTTTCACTTTACCGCGTGGAATTGCTTCTTTAACAGTAATTTTAATGATGTCGCCGACGCCTGCATAGCGACGGTGCGAGCCACCTAGAACCTTGATACACATTACGCGACGTGCACCGGAGTTGTCGGCCACGTTCAGCATAGTCTGTTCTTGGATCATTTTAGTGCTCCGCTAAATGTCAACTACTACTGAGCCACTTCATTATTGAAGAGACCGTTCAATATAACCCACAATACGAGGGCGCGGCATTATAACACCACATCTTCGTTATGGACAGAAAAAAATAAACGGCTCAGTAAAAAAGAGCCGTTTATTTATTAGAAAAGGCTATTCTATATTATAAAACAGCTTTTTCAACAACGCGAACTAAGGCCCAAGACTTAGTCTTAGACAGTGGACGAGTTTGGCGGATTTCTACCACGTCACCGATTCCACATTCATTGTTCTCGTCATGTACGTGCAATTTAGTCGTACGACGGATGAATTTACCATACAGAGGGTGCTTCACCATACGCTCGATAGCAACAACAATAGATTTCTCCATTTTATCGCTAACTACACGACCTTGCAGAGTACGGATTTTATCGCTCATTACGCACCTGCCTTCTCAGTCAGTAAAGTCTTCACACGTGCGATATCGCGACGCACTTGTTTCAACAGATGAGACTGTTGCAGCTGACCACTTGCAGCCTGCATACGTAAGTTGAATTGTTCACGTAACAGGTTCAAAAGTTCAGCGTTCAGCTCTTCAACGCTTTTTTCGCGCAGCTCTTGTGCTTTCATTACATCACCGTCTTAGTTACAAAGGTGGTTTTGATAGGCAGTTTCGCTGCTGCCAGAGAGAATGCTTCACGAGCCAGCTCTTCAGGCACACCGTCCATTTCATACAGGACTTTACCAGGCTGGATCAAGGCAACCCAATATTCTACGTTACCTTTACCTTTACCCATACGAACTTCGAGTGGCTTCTCAGTAATTGGCTTGTCTGGGAACACACGGATCCAGATTTTACCTTGACGCTTAACTGCACGGGTCATAGCACGACGTGCCGCTTCGATCTGACGAGCAGTCAGACGACCACGGCCCACAGCTTTAAGACCGAAAGTGCCGAAGCTAACATCCGTACCTTGTGCCAGACCACGGTTGCGGCCTTTGTGCACTTTACGGAATTTTGTACGCTTTGGTTGTAACATCAGCGACTCTCCTTACTTGCGGCCTTTACGCTGCTGCTTTTTAGGTTGAGCAGCTGGTTTTTCAGCTTGTTCAACAGCAGCCATACCACCCAGAATCTCACCTTTGAAGATCCATACCTTAACGCCGAGAACACCGTAAGTGGTGTGCGCTTCTGAAGTGTTGTAATCGATATCAGCACGTAGAGTGTGCAGTGGCACACGGCCTTCACGATACCACTCGGTACGAGCGATTTCAGCACCGCCTAAACGGCCGCTGACTTCAACTTTAATACCTTTAGCGCCCAGACGCATTGCGTTTTGTACAGCGCGTTTCATAGCACGACGGAACATAACACGACGTTCCAGCTGTGAAGCGATGCTGTCAGCAACCAATTTAGCGTCCAGTTCTGGTTTACGAACTTCGGCGATATTGATTTGCGCAGGAACACCAGCGATATCCGCTACTGTTTTACGCAGTTTTTCTACGTCTTCACCTTTCTTACCGATAACGATACCTGGGCGAGCAGTGTGAATAGTCACACGAATGCTTTTTGCAGGACGCTCGATAACGATGCGTGAAATTGACGCTTTTGCCAATTCTTTGTTCAAGTACTGGCGTACTTTATAATCGCTGTCTAGGTTGTCAGCGAATTCATTAGTATTCGCGTACCAAGTAGAGTTCCAAGGTTTGACAATACCCAGGCGAATACCATTAGGATGTACTTTCTGACCCATTGCTAGTCTCCAGAGTCTCAGCGATCGGACACAACCACAGTAATGTGGCTGGTGCGCTTAAGAATACGATCTGCACGGCCTTTCGCACGCGGCATGATGCGTTTCATGGTTGGACCTTCGTCAACGAAAATTTTCGCAACTTTCAGGTCATCAATGTCAGCGCCATCGTTTTGCTCTGCGTTAGCAATTGCAGATTCAAGTACTTTCTTCACTAAACCAGCAGCTTTCTTGTTGGTGTAGGTCAGAATTTCCAGAGCTTGCGACACTTTCTTACCGCGAATCAGGTCGGCAACTAAGCGAACCTTCTGGGCAGAAGAACGAGCGTGGCGATGCATAGCTAAAGTTTCCATCTCTTCCTCCTATCCTTAACGTTTCTTAGCTTTCTTATCAGCCGCATGGCCGCGATAAGTGCGAGTCGGTGCGAATTCACCCAGTTTATGACCAACCATTTCGTCGGTAACAAAAACTGGAACATGCTGACGACCATTATGGACAGCGATGGTCAATCCGATCATATTAGGAAAGATCGTTGAACGACGGGACCAAGTCTTAAGAGGCTTCTTGTCTCCGCTTTCCACCGCTTTCTCTACCTTCTTCAGCAAGTGCAGGTCAATAAAAGGACCTTTCTTGAGAGAACGTGGCATGGTTTATCCTCTAATTATTTTTTAGAACGATGACGTACGATGAATTGATCAGTACGCTTGTTGCTACGAGTTTTCTTACCTTTGGTTTGAACGCCCCAAGGTGTTACAGGGTGTTTACCAAAGTTACGACCCTCACCACCACCATGTGGGTGATCGACTGGGTTCATCGCCGTACCACGAACGGTAGGACGAATACCACGCCAGCGGCTAGCACCAGCTTTACCCAGAACACGTAACATGTGCTCAGCGTTACCAACTTCACCTAAAGTTGCACGGCAATCAGCCAGAACTTTACGCATTTCACCAGAACGCAGACGCAGAGTGACATAAGCACCATCACGTGCAACGATCTGAGCATAAGTACCTGCTGAACGCGCTAACTGACCACCTTTACCTGGTTTCAGTTCGATGTTGTGAACTGTAGAACCAACAGGGATGTTGCGCATTGGCAGTGCGTTACCAGTTTTGATTGCTGAATCAACGCCAGATTGGATCTGGTCACCAGCTTTCAAACCTTTAGGCGCAAGAATATAACGACGTTCACCGTCTTTATATAGAACCAGTGCAATGTTCGCAGAACGGTTTGGATCATATTCCAAACGCTCAACAACAGCAGGAACACCGTCTTTGTTGCGTTTAAAGTCAACCAGACGATAGTGTTGCTTATGGCCACCACCAATGTGACGAGTGGTGATACGGCCATTGTTGTTACGACCACCGGATTTGCTGTTTTTTTCTAACAGCGGAGCATAAGGTTTGCCCTTATGCAGCTCAGGGTTAACCACTTTAACTACGTGGCGACGGCCCGGAGACGTAGGTTTACATTTAACAATTGCCATTGTTCTTTACTCCTCCGACTTACTCTGCGCCGCCAATGAAGTCCAGATTCTGGCCTTCTTTCAGCGTAACGTAAGCTTTTTTCCAGTCGCTACGACGACCAAAACGCTGACCGTGGCGTTTAGTTTTGCCTTTAACCAGCAAAGTGTTAACACCTTCAACTTCGACTTCAAACAGTTTCTGCACAGCAGCTTTAATTTCTGCTTTAGTCGCGTCTTTCGCAACTTTGAGAACGATGGTATTGCTTTTTTCCATCGCTGTAGAAGCTTTTTCAGATACGTGCGGCGCGCGCAGTACTTTTAGCAGACGTTCTTCACGGATCATGCCAGCATCTCCTCAACTTGCTTCACAGCATCAGCAGTCATAACCACTTTGTCGAAGGCGATTAAGCTAACTGGGTCGATACCCGCTGCATCACGAACGTCAACCTTGTACAGGTTACGTGCTGCTAAGAACAGATTTTCATCTAATTCAGCAGTGATGATCAGTACATCTTCCAGAGCCATATCTTTCAGTTTCTGTGCCAGCAACTTAGTTTTAGGTGCTTCAACAGAGAACTTCTCGACAACGATCAGACGATCTTGACGTACCAGTTCAGACAGGATGCTTTTCAGAGCACCGCGGTACATCTTCTTATTAACTTTTTGACTGTGGTCCTGTGGTTTAGCAGCGAAGCTAACACCACCAGAGCGCCAAATTGGGCTCTTGATAGAACCAGAACGTGCGCGGCCTGTGCCTTTTTGACGCCATGGTTTTTTACCTGAACCAGAAACTTCAGCACGAGTTTTCTGAGCACGAGTACCTTGACGAGCACCAGCTGCATACGCAACAACTACTTGGTGAACAAGCGCTTCATTGAAATCACGCCCGAAGGTAGTTTCGGAAACAGTCAGCGCGCTTTGCGCGTCTTTCATTACCAATTCCATTCCTATCTCCTCGACGTTAAGCCTTGACAGCCGGTTTTACGATCAGGTCGCTACCAGTTGCACCTGGAACAGCACCTTTGACCAGCAGCAGGTTGCGCTCAGCGTCAACACGTACTACATCTAGGCTTTGAACGGTTACACGCTCATTACCCAGTTGGCCTGCCATTTTCTTGCCTTTGAACACTTTGCCCGGAGTCTGGTTCTGACCGATAGAACCCGGAACACGGTGAGACAAGGAGTTACCATGAGTAGCATCTTGGGTACGGAAATTCCAACGCTTAACTGTACCAGCGAAGCCTTTACCTTTAGATGTACCAGTAACGTCGACTTTTTTAACGTCAGCGAAAATTTCAACGCTAATGCTTTGACCTACGTTAAATTCAGCACCTTCTTCAGTACGGAATTCACGTAGAATACGGCCAGCTTCGACGCCAGCTTTAGCGAAATGACCTGCCTCAGGCTTAGATACACGGTTCGCTTTTTTGCTACCAGTAGTCACCTGAATTGCATTATAACCGTCAGTTTCTGCTGTTTTAACTTGAGTAACGCGGTTATTTTCGATTTCGATAACTGTTACAGGGATAGAAACACCATCTTCAGTGAAGATACGCGTCATACCCACTTTTTTACCGACTAAACCAATCATTGTTTCAACCTCTCAATCGTTCGACGACCTGATTAACCCAGGCTGATCTGCACGTCTACGCCGGCAGCCAGGTCCAGACGCATCAGAGCATCAACGGTCTTCTCGGTTGGCTCAACGATGTCAACCAGACGTTTGTGAGTGCGAATTTCGTACTGATCACGCGCATCTTTGTTAACGTGCGGAGAAATCAGAACGGTAAAACGCTCTTTACGTGTCGGCAGCGGGATAGGACCACGAACTTGCGCACCAGTGCGCTTAGCAGTCTCTACGATTTCCGCAGTTGATTGATCAATTAAACGATGATCAAAGGCTTTCAGGCGGATACGGATTCTTTGGTTCTGCATGAGACCAGAGCTCCAACTATTTTATAAACGTAAATAATTACTCCTCGCCCCCATTTCGATTGATGGGGGAGTGTAATCGTTCTTTGATGTAACCCCCAAATCGGGAGTATTGTCTAAATGAGTTACAAATCGTGAACTCAATACTGACCTTTAAGACCTAAAAAACTAGGGATTACTAATCAGTAAGCCCGCGCATTATACGCAACTGAATCTTAAACGCAAGTAATCGGAGAAAATATGTGCGAATTTTTCTGTTTTTTTACTTATAGCACTTTTCAATAAAAAACGCCTCACTATTACTTTTTTGTAGTGAGGCGTGATATTACAGCACATAAATAAATCGAAAAAGCATTACTCCTCTTCAATAATTTGCGCCTGTGTATAATTTTGAATACCCATACGTTTGATTAAATCTAACTGCGTTTCTATCCAATCAATATGGTTTTCTTCATCAGCTAAAATTTCAATCATCAGATCACGACTAACGTAATCATGAATTGAGTCTGCGTAACTAATCGCTTCTTTTAGGTTTTTAGCCCCATCAAGCTCCAGCTTAAGATCTGAAGCTAACATCTCCTCAATATCTTCACCAATGTTAAGTTTACCGAGGTCTTGCAGGTTAGGTATCCCCTCAAGGAATAAGATACGTTCGATATACTTATCTGCATGTTTCATTTCATCAATCGATTCATGGTATTCTACCTCATTAAGACGTGTTAAACCCCAATTTTTAAACATACGTGCATGCAAAAAGTATTGATTGATTGCTACTAACTCATTGCCCAATAACTTATTCAGATGGGCTATCATTTTTTTATCGCCTTTCATTTTTTATACTCCATTGCTTCCAGTCTTTAAAGTGTAGTACTGAAATGCTAACAATGAGTAATTTTCTATAGAGAATTTGAGATGAAAGTTACTTATTAATGAATGAGTTAAATGATTATTATTTCGATTAAGCGACTTCAGCAATACAGATATGCTCGGCAAGTGCTAACTCATCATTTAAGATTTCACGAGTTTGCCTGATGCACTTACCGCATTCGCGACCGACAGGGAGGATTTGACGTAGCCCTTTTAATGACGTCACATGATATTGGCGCACCGCACTTCTAATTTGTTTATCCGTTACGGCTTCACAGAGACATACATACATAGCAACTACCTGCATAAATTACACACAGGTAGTTTAAATAAAAATGATTACCATTTCAATTATCGTTACGATCAATTTACATAAAACGTTTCATTAAGCAGTAAAACCTCCATCCACTAAATAGGCAGCTCCTGTCACAAATGACGCTGCATCACTAGCTAAAAAGGCAACAACATTAGCAACCTCTTCAGGTGTGCCTATCCTTTTCATCGGATGCATCTCTGCTAACTTTTGTTTATCTAAATCGCGCCCATCCAATAATGGAGTATCGATATAACCAGGGCAAACTGCATTAATTCGAATATTATGCATTGCATAACTTATTGCCAATGTTTGCGTTAACAGTTTGATCCCACCTTTTGAAGCGCAATATGCTGGAAATTGATGTTGCCCCACAAACGAACATATAGAGCCACAGTTAACAATTGCTCCTTCTTTTTGGTTTTTTAACCAATAATCGATAACAGCTCGATTAATCAAAAATAATCCATTGAGATTAACATCAATGACATGCTGCCATTTTTCATAAGCGAGCTTATGGGCAACATCATCGGCAAGTATTCCTGCATTAGCAAATAAAAAATCAATCGAACCGTATTCCTTTACTGTATGTGCCACTAACCGATCATTCTCTTTTTCATTGGCTGCATCCATCTGAAAAAATTGTATTGCGCCCTCTTTGTTCTTCAAGCGATTGAGTGCCTTCTGACCACGGTCAGCATGACTTCCCGTAATGATAACTGACGCACCTAATGATAAAAATTTTTCTGCCGCCGCTAGGCCAATACCGCTACTCCCTCCCGTAATAATGCCAACCTTACCTGCGAACGAAATCATGCCTCATCTCCTCATCTTCATTATGATGATTAAATAATAGACAATTCGTTTGAGTTTATTGGTAATACTGATGTTGAATCTTGATTTTGTGACCGAATTAACGCATTGAAATTTAATAAATAAATAGAAATATCACAAGGATTGATAATGTCTTGAGAGACAATTCTTCGCGGTAAATAGATAGGAAATGAGGGAGATAAGAAATACAAAAGGGCACCC
>NZ_JAMPLX010000037.1:0-25076 GCF_028477825.1 Providencia sp. PROV267
CGGGTCAACGTCGGCTGATTCAGTTTCTGCCGTTGCAGGTTCAGCTTCTGCTTGTTGCGCCGCTTTTTTCGCTTTGGCACGGGCAATAGCGGCAGCGACAGCGGCTTTACGTGGGTCATCTCCATTAGCCGAAACAGCAGGGGCCTCGGTTGGCGTGACGCTGTCACCGTTATTTTCTTGAGATGCTTTTCTTGCTTTAGCTCTTGCAAGTGCAGCAGCCACAGCAGCTTTACGAGGATCACTAGAAGTTTCATCAACAGCCGAGGCTGCAGCTTGTTTTTCTGCTTGTTTGGCTCTCGCTTGTTCTTTACGTGCGGCTCTTGCGGCAATAACAGCACTGTTATCCGGCGCCGCACCCGCTATCACATGAATATCTGAAGTTGCTGTTGCTTGTTTAGCTTTTACACGAGCGAGCGCAGCAGCAACAGCATCTTTGTCTGATGATTCCACTTGTACAGCGGCTTTTTTATGACGCTCTTCACGGGCTAATTTTTCGCGTTCCATACGCTGCTGCTTCGCTTCAAATCGTAGTTTTGCTTCTGCAGCACGGCGCTCTTCTTGTTTGATTTCGCGAATTTCTGCTTTTTCTTGTCGATAATATTGCACTAACGGAATATTACTTGGACAAACATAGGCACAAGCACCGCACTCGATACAATCAAATAGGTTATGTTTTTGCGCTTTTTCGTGCTCTTTGCCTTTACTGAACCAATATAATTGTTGAGGCAGTAGGGCCGCAGGGCATGCTTCAACGCATAAACCACAGCGGATACAAGCTTCTTCAATCGGTTTTTGCCCAACTTCTTCAACACTAGGAACTAACAAGCAGTTGCATATTTTAACTACAGGTACCTTGAGATCTGGCAAAGTAAAGCCCATTAGTGGCCCCCCCATAATCACCATTTGCTCAGATGCAGGGGTAAAACCCGTTTGTTGTAATAGATGATGAACAGGAGTACCTAAGCGAGTCCAAAAGTTTCCAGGGGAGGTAATAGATTCACCTGTAACGGTGACAACACGTTCAATCAAAGGTTGCCCATCAATGACGGCACGTTTTATGGCAACAACCGTACCGACGTTTTGCATCAATACGCCAATCTGTGAGGAGCGGGCACCAGAAGGAACCTCTTTACCCGTCAGGATCTTAGTAAGCTGCTTAGCACCACCTGAAGGATATTTGGTGGGGATCACCCGCACAAAAATCTGCTTATCATGGGCAGTAATGGCTTTCTTCAGTGCAGCAATGGCTTCAGGTTTATTATCTTCAATGCCAATAAGTATTTGATCAGGGTTGAGTAAATGTTGCAAGACACGACAACCCTCGATAACCTCATCGGCATGCTCTTGCATTAAGCGATCATCTGCTGTGATATAAGGTTCACATTCGGCCGCATTAACGATCAATGTCTTGATAGCATCTTTCCCTCCCGCTAATTTAGACGCGGTAGGGAAACCTGCACCACCAAGCCCAGCGATGCCTGCTTGCTCAATTTTTTGTAATAATTGTTGAGGAGTGAGCTGTAAATAGTCAGGCTCAGGGAATAACTCACACCAAGTATCTAACCCATCGGCTTTGAGGCAAACTGATAGCTCTTTTAAGCCAGAAGGGTGTGCCGTGACCATCGGTTTTATTGCGGTGATAGTGCCTGAAGTTGAGGCATGAACAGGCACTGTACGACCGACACCACGGGTTAAGGGTTGCCCCTTGAGCACATGTTCACCCACTTTGACGATCAATTCCCCTTCAGGGCCTAAATGCTGCTGTAACGGGATAATCAGTTCATCGGGAATTGATGCCACACGCATTGGTGTTTGGCTTGACTGTAATTTCATTTCTGGCGGGTGTATCCCACCAGAGAAATCCCAGATATTGTCTTTTTTTGACCAATTAAACAACTTAAACATGCGCATCTCCTTTTACCGTGGCGAAAGGAGATTTCGGTTGTTGTTCATCAGGTGATACAGGAATATTTTTGACAGGAATACTGTTTAAATCCCATTTCCAGTTTGCAGTGGTCGTTTTCACAGGAACAAGTTCGATACAATCAGTCGGGCAAGGGGCTACGCACAGATCACAACCTGTGCAGAGATCTTCAATTACGGTATGCATAGCGCGCGTTGCGCCAACAATGGCATCAACAGGACATGCTTGAATACATTTGGTGCAGCCGATACAGTTTTCTTCATCAATAATAGCGACTTTTCGAACAGGATTCTGTGCGCTTTCATCACCATCAATTGGCTGAGGGTCTACGTTAAGAAGTTCAGCTATTTTCAACATGACTTGCTCGCCACCCGGCGCGCACTTGTTGATCATCTCTCCGTTATTGGCTACAGCTTCTGCGTAGGGGCGACACCCCGGATAGCTGCATTGACCACATTGACTTTGGGGCAAAATAGCATCAATTTTTTCAACAATGGGGTCTTCTTCAACTTTAAAGCGTAATGAGGCATAGCCAAGGATCAAACCAAAGATCAGCCCAAAAACGGCTAAAATGCCAATAGCAATCCATAACGATATCATTAGAACTTCACCAAACCACTAAAACCCATAAATGCTAAAGACATTAGTCCAGCAGTGATAAGGCCGATAGATGAGCCACGAAAAGGTGCAGGAACATCAGCGACCGCCAACCGTTCGCGAATAGCGGCAAACAGCACCATTACCAATGAGAAACCAACGGCGGCTGCAAAACCATAAACAGCAGACTGTAAGAAACCATGCGATTGATTGATATTTAATAAAGCAACGCCTAAAACTGCACAGTTAGTCGTAATAAGTGGGAGAAAGATCCCTAACAGGCGATAGAGCGTTGGACTGGTTTTTCTAACAACCATTTCAGTGAATTGCACAACCACGGCAATCACTAAGATAAAACTTAGGGTGCGCAGATAGAGCAGGTCGAGGGGCACTAAAATTAACGTATCCATCAACCAAGAGCTGATTGCGGCGAGTGTCATAACAAAAGTGGTAGCAAAGCCCATTCCGATGGCTGTTTCGAGTTTTTTTGATACACCCATAAAAGGGCACAGACCAAGGAATTTTACCAGTACAAAGTTATTAACCAGTACGGTTCCAATGAATAGCAAAAGATAATCAGTCATTTTATTGCCTGAAAACAAAATTAAAAGAACAAAAACTGACGAGCGTCAGTTAAACAGGCTGTATGATAACAAGCTATTTTTGTGATGCTTATCGATCTTGTGTGAAAGTCATCTTCACACGAGCAGAATTTTTGATGTAAGGAACAAAAATAGCAGCACCGATAAGTGGCCAGGCGAGTGTTTTTAGCGCCGTTAGGGAATCAATATTTGCAAAATAAAAGGTTTTTAGTCCAAGCAATAACAGGACTAACATCCAAATAATAAAACGGCGAGGAAAATGCCGAGAACGCATAAACATAAGTTTTAAGATATGAATAGTGAATACCATCATAACGATAGTGATCAGAAAAGATAAATACCAGTCGAATGGGATATAGTGAGTCCAATCATCAATTGTAGTGATAATTCGATATAACGTAATAAAATACATGACCACCATAGAGCATACAGCAAAACACGTTAATAAGATGAAAGCTGCGGGGGCAAGGAGCCAACCAGTAATACGATGGGGGTCATAAACAGGCGTCATATCAATTTAATCCATATTATAAGCTAAATCATACACTAAGCAGCAGTATCAAGAACTGTCTTTGCTTACACTCGTGGCTAGTGAACGCATCTCTTTTATCACGTTGCTGAATCATGAATGACTTTTTAAGTAGCATCAATTCGAGGCTATCCTACCATAGTTTTATTTGCTAATTAATTCGTTATGGTGATACTTTTTATGGATTCAGTGAAAATTAATAAAATGAGGTCATTATGTCCGCACCAATAAAAGTCGGTATTGTAGGTTATGGTTATGCAAGTAAAACATTTCATGCCCCTTTTATCGCTACATTGCCAGGGTATGAATTGACAGCTATCTCCAGTAGCAATTCAGATAAGGTAACCGCTGATTGGCCTGATGTTGAAGTCGTCTCTTCACCTGAGCAACTGTTTGCAAATCCTGAAATTGAATTAGTCATTATCCCGACCCCCAATGACACTCATTATCCACTGGCAAGCCAAGCGTTAGCGGCAGGCAAGCATGTCGTTGTCGATAAGCCTTTTACTGTCACTGTAGAAGAGGCTCAATCACTACAACAACAGGCACAACAAGCAGGAAAGCTTTTATCGGTTTATCATAATCGCCGTTGGGATGCAGGCTATTTAACACTGAAGAAACTGTTTGCTGATGGTTGCCTAGGCGACATTAAATATTATGAGTCACATTTTGACCGTTATCGCCCAGTCACACGACAAAGATGGCGAGAGGCAGCAGTCGCAGGCGGTGGAATTTGGTATGATCTTGGTCCTCATTTATTAGATCAAGCGTTACAATTTTTCGGAAAACCAGCAAGTATTACCGCAGATTTAGGGATGATCCGCCCAGGTGCTGAAGCCGTTGATTATTTCCATGTTCTTCTTCACTATCCAGATAAAAAAGTCGTTCTTCACGCAACAACAGTAGCTGCCGCTGAATCGCCTCTTTATGTTATTCATGGCATGAAGGGAAGTTATGTCAAATATGGTCTTGATTCACAAGAAGAAAATTTAAAAAATGGTCTGTTACCGACTCATGAAAATTGGGGAATAGATCAACGTAATGGCGTTGTGACGCTGTCACAAGGCGATGCGCTTATTTCCCAAGAATGGCAAAATGAAAAAGGAAATTATGGTGGTTACTATCTTGCCATTCATGAGGCAATCCGTCATGGTGCCGCAAACCCAGTACAGCCACAAGAAGCCATTGAAATTATGAAATTAATTGAGGCTGGTATACTTTCAGATAAACAAAAACGCACCGTTACTCTTGATTGTTAATGTTTAAATAGATGAGCCAGCATTTTTAGCTGGCTTTTTGTTAGGTAATAACATGAATTTGTTAGCAAAATTAAAAATTGACCCTTTTTTATTGATTATGATTGGCGTTGTTGTGATTGCAAGCCTATTTCCTTGTGAAGGGGAAATCAAAGTTGGCTTTCAGTATCTAACAACGGCAGCTATTGCGCTTTTGTTCTTTATGCATGGTGCAAAGCTTTCTCGTGAATCAATCATGGCAGGGATTGGGCACTGGCGACTACACTTATTAGTATTTTCAAGCACATTTATTCTGTTTCCTATTATTGGATTAGCTTTGCATTTTATGGTGCCGTCATGGATGTCACCGACGGTATACATGGGGTTTCTTTATCTTTGTGCATTGCCAGCAACGGTACAATCGGCCATTGCCTTTACCTCTGTTGCCGGAGGAAATGTGGCCGCAGCGATTTGCAGTGCGTCAGCATCCAGTATTCTCGGCGTCTTTTTATCGCCTATATTGGTGGGGTTACTAATGGATGAAGATGGCAGCCAAGCAATGGATACGTTGAATGCAATTGGCTCTATTTTATTGCAATTAATGCTGCCATTTGTAGTAGGGCACCTGTCTCGTCCACTATTAGCGAATTGGATTAACCGTAATCGTAAATTAATTAATATCACTGACCGTTCTTCTATATTATTAGTCGTATATGTCGCTTTCAGTGAAGCGGTTGTTGAAGGAATTTGGCAGCGTATTGATGGATACTCTCTATTTATGATTGCTGTGATCAGCTGCCTTATTTTATTTGTCGTTATGATCCTAAATACACTTGCGGCACGCTTATTTAAATTCAGTAAAGAAGATGAAATCACAATCGTATTCTGTGGTTCAAAAAAGAGCTTAGCGAACGGCGTTCCTATGGCAAATGTGCTATTTCCAGCCTCCGTTGTAGGGATAATCTTATTGCCACTAATGATATTTCATCAAATCCAATTAATGGTATGCGCGGTTTTAGCCCAGCGTTACGCAAAACGTTTAACTAAATAATTAATAGTAAAGTCGGGGGGATAATAACCCGACTTACTCAATAATCCATAATCACCATTTAGTTACAACATACTATGGTGTTATCAATAATAGGCAAACTTAACCTTCAGAGAAAAAAGCTAAACAGGGCAGAAAAGGAGATTAACTGCCCAAAACGTGAATGAATTTAGCTTTATAGCAGGTTAGCGAAGGGCTGCTTTTTGTTTGAGTTGCTGTTTTTCACTTTCGCTGAGAAAGGCGATACTCAATCCATTGATTTGAGCCTGCTCTATTTCAGATGGTGTCAACCCAGCTTTAGGGGCGGCAACTTCATATTCATAAGCTAATTCAATGCCTTCTACGGCAGGGTCATCAGTATTAATCGACGCTAACACACCATGGTTTAAAAACATTTTCAATGGATGTTTCGCTAATGACGGTACAGTGCTGGTCTGGATATTAGAGGTTAAGCAGCTTTCAATACCAATTTTATGTTTTGCTAAGTATTCGATCAGCTTAGGGTCTTCACAAGCTTTAACACCATGGCCAATTCGTTGTGCCCCTAATTCTTTAATTGCATGCCAAATACTTTCTGCACCCGCGGCTTCCCCTGCATGAACAGTTATTTGTAAACCGGCATCGCGCGCTTGGGTAAAGTGAGAGTGGAAAAGGGAGCCTGGAAAGCCAAGCTCATCTCCAGCCAAATCCAATGCGCAAAGTTTGTCGCGGTGAGCGAGTAGGCCTGCTAACTCTTTTGCACAAGCGTCTTGACCAAAGGTTCGACTAAGGATCCCTATTAAATTAATTTTAATATCATACTGTTTGCAACCAGCCGTAATACCATCAATGACAGCTTCAACAACACCTTCAATAGGGAGGCGATGGTTCATTGCCATGTAATAAGGAGAAAAACGCAATTCTGCATAGTCAATACCCGCCTTATAAGCATCTTCGACGTTTTCTTGAGCAACACGTTTACAGGCATCGAGGTCGGCTAATACAGCAACTCCCCAATCTAGTTTTTGCAGGAAACCGACTAAGTCAGCCTCTTGTGTCATTACTTGCACATGAGGACGTAAAGCTTCAATCTCATTAGCAGGTAGCGTAATACCGTGTTGTTGGGCAAGGGAAAGGATTGTTTCGGGGCGGATATTACCATCTAGATGGCGATGTATGTCTGTAAGTGGCAGTTGTCTGTTTATCACTGAATTGAGTCCCTTTATGTGTATGGATTAGCCAATATATCCTAGTATAGATGTGAAAACGCCAGTCAAAAAATATTGACTGGCGTTTAAGATTAATATTAATGCAGATTAGTTAGCTGGTTGTGCTACTTCAGCACCGTCAGCCGGCGCATCTTCGGTTTGTGGTACAACTAACTCTTCTTCTTCATATTCCATAGAGCTTTCTGGGCCAGCCATCAACTTCATCTTAGTTAAGAAGTCTGCAAGGGTATAGCTATCCGCGTTAAACGTAATATCATTACCTGCATATTTGATAGTCATGGTCAGATCGTTACCTTTCTCTATCATCCATGGTGATTTTTTCTGTTTCGCTTTTTCTGCACGCTCTTCGTCAGTCATGAACATTTCTTCAAACGGTGAGCTGAACATATCTGAAGTTAGGAGCATTTGTGCTTGATCAAACTCATTTGTTGCTTGCTCAACATACATTTTCTTAGTTTCTGCATCAACAACTTGACCTTGGTCTAAAATAGCGATTTGAGACATTAACTCAATAGCCATTGGTTTGTTCAGCGTGAGGTTAAAGTCAAATGACTTAAATAAGCTCTTAACTGCTTCATCAACTTTGTTTGTCATTGCTAATTCAGTAAGCTCTTTTTGGTCCCACTTATTAAAGGTCATACTTAAGTCTGTCGTTGTTTGACCTGCAGAGTTTTTCCAATAAAGAGGGCTGATAGAGAAGGTCGGTTGGTTTTTCAGCATTTCAGGCAATGTTTCCTTCATCATCTTCATTGCGATTTTTTCACCTGCTGCTGTTGGATTGCCTGACGCAATTCCTTCTGCTAATGCACTATTATATTGCTTAACAAATTCACCCAACGCTTTTGCATCTAGCTTATCAATCGAAATAACTACCTTACCGGAGCCTAAGTTTTGATCTAATGCGACTAAATCATCAATGCTGTAAGTGAAGCTACCTTTAATATTTTCTTTTTCCAGTGCAGAGTCTGAAGTCATCACTAAGTTTTTGAAAGAAAATTTAACCTCTGGGATATTAACATTTGCATTTTCTATAACAAAATCTTGTTTACCGATATAGAAATCATGTTCGGACTTAGTCAGGTTAGAAGTTAGTTTTAACCCTTTTAACATCATTTCTTCTGATTTATCTGCATTCTGAATCAATAAGTTGTCAGTATTCAGTGTGGCTTCAATCTCGTTAAAGTCAGAAGAGGCATTAAATAATAGTTTTAATCCATTAAAGGAAATGTTTGACTTTTCTTTGGTAAATTCAACGGGTAACAAATCTAGATTTGCATCAACACTTTGGCCATAACCAACAACAGCAGTACCTGAAATAAATGGTTTACCTTTTGTTATTTCGAATAGCTCTTTGGTTGATTCATTATTTGCTAATTCAATATGTGCCGCGCCCAGTTTAGGCATTAAATTGAATTTAGAGAGTTGTGATAGAGGGAAAGGGCCGTGCTCAATATCAGTATTAAATACAAGACTTTCCTCTGGGCCAGTAGAATATACGGATGAGATAACGATATTAGCTTGCGAGGAGAATAGACCACGTTTAAAGTTTTCCACTTTGAACTGTAAACCTGAACTTGGAGCATTTACCTTAATAAATGAGTTGGTATCCTCAATCATATAATTTAATTCAGACTCAACTTTAGAGCCTGTGTACCATGATGCACCACACCATACAGCACCAATAGCAACTATTACACCAACTGCAACTAATGACTTTTTCATTATGAACATCCATCCTTTCAGCGCGTTGTCTTAACGCGCTATAAAAATTGTACAAGTTTTATCTAACCGTCTTTTGCGTGCAATCAAGACGAACAAAACACAAAAATACATTAAAGGTTATAGACACGAGCGAGCTTACCCACGCCTGTGGCGTAAACTTCTTTTTCAAAGGCCGCCAGAAAAACAGATTCTCCTGAACAGATTTTTAATTCATCATCGCCTGACTTCAAAACTAACTCGCCATCTATGCAGAAAAAGATAGAAGCCGTTTCATTAGTTATGTTTATCTCTGTGTCATCAATAGAATATATATTAAATGCAAAATCTTCTACTGGTATATGATATTTACAGATATTTCCTGTTTTTTCTGGTTCACTAAGTAAACTTTGGCTTGTTTTGGGGATAAAATCTACATTTGCTATCAATTCTGGAACATCAATATGCTTATTGGTCAGTCCAGCTCGTAGGACATTATCGGAATTAGCCATGATTTCTAGCCCAACGCCTTCAATATAAGCATGTGGCGTCCTTGCATATAAGAACATTGCCTCGCCAGGCTGCAACTCAACAACATTAAGCAACAGTGGGACAAATAAACCTGTATCTTCAGGATAGAGGCTAACCATTTGTTTTATTGTGTTCCATGGTTCGCCTTGGCGACTGTTTAATGCGGCTTTCAATACACCTAGTGCTAACTCTTTTTGTTCACCTGTGAGGCTCAGAATTTGTGCAAATAATTTCGCTAATTTTTCTTCAGTTGGTAATTGAACAAAGAATTGAATTTCAGGGTGAGCCGCAGAGACAAAATCAAGCAGTTCAGCAATTTCATTGAGTGGGCGAAATGCGTTCATTGCTTTAAAAGGTGTTAAAGCATAAATTAGCTCAGGTTTATGATTATCATCTTTATAGTTGCGGATTGGCGAATCTAAAGGGATCCCCGCAGCATTCTCTTTTGCAAAACCAACTTCAGCATAAACTTTATTAGGATGGACTTGTACCGAAAGAGGGGTTGCGGCACATAACACTTTAAATAAAAAAGGTAAGCGGGAGGAAAAAGTGTCTGCTACTTTTTTACCTAGAATTTCTTCTGGGTTATTCGCAATATAATCAATCAGTGGGAGCGTTTGGCCTGTTTTGGTATTCACGACACAAGAGCTCGCTTTTGGGTGTGCTCCCATCCATAACTCAGCCATGGGTAGATGTTCTGGGTTAGGGATAGCGTACAACTGTGTGAGTGCCGTGGTACTCCCCCAGTCGTAATTTTGAATCTTATTAATCATTTTTAGCATAGCCAAAACTCTCTTTTTCTAAAAATCAACTTATTTCCTTTTTACTACAATACAATAAACACGGTTAAGTCGCATTATTGAAATTAAATATGTGGCATTATAGGGGGGTGTTATCGGCTTACCTGCAAGCTGATGATTCCAAAACCGATTATTCTGTGTATGTACTTAAGGAGATAGTAATGGCAGCCACTCGCATTGAAAAAGACTCAATGGGACCAATTGAAGTACCTGCTGACCAGTTGTGGGGCGCGCAAACTCAGCGTTCTTTAGAACATTTCCGTATATCTGTAGAAAAAATGCCTGTTGCGTTGATCCATGCATTAGCAGTGACTAAAAAAGCTGCTGCAAGCGTGAATATGGATTTAGGCTTACTGCCTAAAGATCGCGGTGATGCGATTATCGCTGCGGCTGACGAAGTATTAGCTGGCAAGCATCCTACTGAATTCCCTCTTGCTATCTGGCAAACGGGGTCTGGTACTCAAAGTAATATGAACATGAACGAAGTACTGGCGAACCGTGGTAGCGAGATCTTAGGTGGACAAAGAGGTAATGAGCGTCTTATTCACCCTAACGATGATGTTAACAAGAGCCAAAGTTCAAACGACGTATTCCCAACTGCAATGCACGTTGCGGCCGTTGTTGCTATTCGCGAGCACTTGCTACCTGAATTAAAAGCGTTACACAAAGTATTAGATGCTAAAGCAAAAGAATTTAAAGACATCGTAAAAATTGGTCGTACCCACCTACAAGATGCAACGCCATTGACTTTAGGCCAAGAAATTTCTGGCTGGGTAGCGATGTTAGCGCATAGCGAAAAACACATTGAAAACTCTGTACCACACGTATGTGAGTTAGCGCTGGGAGGTACGGCTGTTGGTACCGGTCTAAATACTCACCCTGAGTATGCGGTTCGTGTTGCTAAAAAAATTGCGGAACTGACTGGCCAACCATTTGTTACTGCACCTAACAAATTTGAAGCACTCGCAACATGTGATGCTTTAGTTCACGCTCATGGTGCACTAAAAGGCTTAGCGGCGTCCCTGATGAAAATTGCTAACGACGTTCGTTGGTTGGCGTCAGGTCCTCGTTGTGGTATTGGCGAAATCGCAATCCCTGAAAACGAGCCAGGTAGCTCAATCATGCCAGGTAAAGTTAACCCTACACAGTGTGAAGCTTTAACGATGCTATGTGCACAAGTGATGGGTAATGACGTTGCTATCAATATCGGTGGTGCTTCAGGTAACTTTGAACTGAACGTGTTCCGCCCAATGGTGATTGATAACTTCCTGCAATCTATCCGCCTACTGGCTGACGGTATGCGTAGTTTCAACGAACACTGTGCGATTGGTATTGAACCAAACCGTGAAAGAATTGAGAAGCTACTTCATGAGTCATTGATGCTGGTTACTGCTCTTAATACACATATTGGTTACGATAAAGCCGCTGAAATTGCTAAGAAAGCACATAAAGAAGGCTTAACGTTGAAAGAGTCAGCATTAAAACTAAATTATCTGACTGCTGAGCAGTTCGATGAGTGGGTTCGCCCAGAAGATATGGTTGGCAGCATGAAAAGCTAATCAGCTAATTTATTAACTGAATATTTAAACACCTGCTCATCAATGGCAGGTGTTTTTTTATATTTCCATATATAAATTTAAGCGGGGTATCAGTAGCTCAACAGGCTTAGACCTTGGTCGATTACGGATCGCAATGTTATCAACATGGTAATCGGGTAGGTTACCTATCACAATATCAGTCAGTGATTTTTCAACCGCAAAAATGAGCAAAGGGTTGGCACAAGCGAACTGAGTTTGTTTTTGTTGGGTGCTATCCCAAACACGAGCAATAGGTTGCACTTTAACGGGGCGTTGTGTTTTAAGTACTACGTCATTATTTAATTGGCTGATCAATAGAATTTCTTGCTCTAATTGTTTCAACCACTCTTCCTTTGCAACTCCCAATGGTTGGCGCCCACTTTCCAATGAGCCTTGCAGCTTGCTCAACACCTGTTCTTTTGTCATTTTATTTATGACTTTTTTATTTGCCCAACCAAACCTTATGGTATCGATATCAGTAAGGTAGGTTAGAGTTCGATAGGTATTTAATGTCAGTAAACCATGCAGTGTATCATGAATAAATTCAAAACGTTGCGATTCATCAACCCCTGATTTTTGAGTGACTATTTGTTTTATCTGTATTTTTAATTCATTGATCTCATCTAGCAAGACCCGAAAAGTTTGATAAGTAGAATAGGGGATATCAATACAGATCGCGCCAGGTAACCTAACGGCTGATTTATTACTGGTGAGTTCTGATTTATCATGAATAAATAATAGGTTATAATGTTCGATAGCATGTTGGATGGCGAGTTTACCTGTTATTTTTTCAACATCGATTTGTTTAATCTCATTATTTTCTTCTCCTTTCATGACATCCGGAAGACGAAAAACGGTCGCAGAGATAGAAGGTTGCTCAGCAATCAATTGGCTAAGTTCCGTTATTTTACTTTCTAACCGGTTAAAGCCTTCAATAAGGTCATATTTGGCATTATTCATTATGCAACATCCCTAATTAGTTACAACATACTGTACCTAAATTAATCATAACAAACATCAAGCATTGTGCAAATAAATAAGTTAACTAGGAAGAAAAGGGAGAGGCGACATCCCCCTTTATTGCATATGTTTTATTTGATATCGAGATCAATCACCTGATAAAAAGCATTCTCAGTGTCAGCGATACTCCATACAGCAAGTACTATTTGGTATCCACGATTTTCTTTTGGCAATACGCATTGGTGCTCAACAATGGTTTCTGGTCGTGAAGGGGTAGCATATTGACAAAAGGGTATTAAGATTAATTGTTCACGCGTTATTGGTAAGTTGGGGTTCCAGTCAGGCTTAGTAATAAAGTATTGCCAATTAGCTGTCGCATGCCTTGCTGTTAAATACCATTTAAAGGTTTGCTGAGGCTCTGTGATAATATTTTTTACCCATCGAGCTGACGTCTGTTCATCCAAAGCAGCAAAACGGGGAATACCTGCACTTGCAATCTGTCCATCTTGTGGCCCTGAAAGGGGAAAACCTTTAGGACCTTCTAGCGATTGCGGCTCGTATTGTATTGCACCACAATTGCTATTTAGATTTTTTTTACACAAAAAGGCTCGGCTTTTAGGCTCTTCTACATAACCATGTCCCAATGCGATAGCAGAAAAGCAGAATAAGAAGGGAAGTAATAAAAGTCGTTTTTTCATTTGTTGTCCTCATAATTGTTGAGGACAACATTTTCACTTAAACAAAAGTGCAAAATAAATTCCATCATTTGGTAAGTATTACCAAACCCTAACAGCTAACTTTCAACTTGTAAGCGATTAACATGCCAATGATGAGTAATCCTGCAATAAACCAAGCTACACCAGACCAACCAAACTGAAACCAAAAGATCCCGCCTACAGTCCCTGCTATACTTGAGCCTGCATAATAACTGAATAGGTAAAGTGAAGATGCTTGACCTCTTGCTCGTTTAGCACGATGACCAACCCAACTACTTGCGACCGAGTGGGCAGCAAAGAAGCCCGTTGTTAGCACCGTCATGCCAAACAGAATGATCCAAAAACTAGAAAAGAGTGTTAACAATATACCCGCTAACATTAAAACTAAAGCAGCGATTAAAACTTTACCTAACCCAAACTTGTTAGTTAAGCTTCCCGATTTAGATGCGCTATAAGTTCCTGTTAAATAAATTATTGATAGCATACCTACTGTTGCCTGACTGAAATGATAGGGGGCTTCCAGTAAACGATAACCAATATAGTTATACATAGTGACAAACCCGCCCATCAAAACAAAGCCTTCAATAAACAGCCATGGTAGACCTTTGTCTCGAAAATGAAGACGCAGATTGACCCATAAACTTTTTGGTTTTAAAGAGCTTGCTCGAAAATGTTGTGATGGTGGTAATAGGCGCCAAAAGCTGATCGCGGCAATTAAAGCGAGTGCCCCTAATAGTATTACAGCAACGCGCCATGAATAGAAATCAGCAATCACCCCTGTAACAAGACGGCCACTCATTCCACCGATAGAGTTACCACTAATATAGAGGCCCATTGATAATGCGACATAACTCGGGTGAATTTCTTCACTGAGATAGGTCATGGCAACCGCTGCGACGCCACTTAGAGATAAACCCACAAGTGCTCTTGCAATTAAAATACCTTGCCAACTTTGCATAAAAGCACTCAACAAAGTAAATAGTGCGGCGCTTGTTAACGCTACTACCATCACATTTTTTCGCCCAATTGCATCTGATATTGGCCCCGTAATAAGCAGCCCTAGCGCCATCAAGCCGGTACTTAATGATAAGGAAAGACTAGCCGTTGCGGGAGAAACATTAAAATCCTCTGACAACATTGGCAAAATAGGCTGTACAAAATAGAGCAACGCAAACGTTGCTAAACCGACAGTGAAAAAAGAAAGAGTGACGCGTAAATACAACGCATCATCACGTTGAATATAATGTTTCTTCGGTAAGTTATGGGGGCTTGAGTTATCTAGCGTTCCGTTAGCCGTATTTTCAGTCGTAAGACTATTTGATGAATTTTCCATAAAGAATTCCTTGCCATAACAACCCAATTGATTTCGATCAAAGAATAGAAATCTCAGACTATTTTGTCTAATATATTAATTATTACCAATAATACTTTAAACATATCAAAGAAAAAATGGCTATTGAATTAAGACACTTACGGTATTTTATTGCTGTTGCAGAAGAGTTACATTTTGGGCGAGCTGCGGATCGATTGCACATTTCTCAGCCACCATTGAGTCAGCAAATTCAATCACTTGAAGAACAGATAAACGCAAAATTACTTGAACGAAACAATAGAAATGTTTCATTAACCCCTGCTGGTAATATGTTTCTCAAAGAGGCTTATCAAATTTTAGCCCAGGTCGATGCAGCGGCTACAAAAGCAGCACGGATGGAAAAAGGGGAATTAGGGGAACTTTCTATTGGTTTTGCATCAACGACGCCGTTTATGAATAAAGTGACCATGAGTTTACGTCAGTATCGTGAATCATATCCCGAAGTGGCTATCCATATGCATCAGATGAATACAAAACAGCAACTTGCCCCCTTACTTACAGGGCGTATTGATATTGGGATCATGCGTAATACCGAACTCCCTGAGCAGCTAAACTACCAACTTCTATTTAAAGAGCCGTTTATGGTTGCTGTGTATGAAGGTCATCCCTTATTAAAATATGAAAAAACAGGTGTCGACATTCATCTATTGGCGGAGTATCCATTAGTATTTTTCGAACGAGAGGTAGGTACAGCTCTCTATGATGAGATCCATAATCTGCTTACTTCCGCTGGCGTGACACCCAAAATATCTCAAGAGGCAGGGGAAGCAATGACAATATTAGGTTTAGTCTCTGCAGGTATGGGAATTTCGATTATCACAGAATCTTTTACCCGTATGAAAATTGACGGTGTAAAATACATCAGATTTTCAAATATTGAAGCCGCATCGGAAGTCTGGTTAGTCTACAATACGCGTAGAGCATTGCCTGCTGCTGCAAAAAAATTAACGGAATTACTGATTGAAAATATTGTTGGCTAAATAACGTGATTCAAATCACAAATAACATGTATATCGGAGTAATTGCATTCTATATTACGCATAATAACTGACTGCTTTATAACGGGATTTAACACTGAATTATGGAAAACCAAACGGGTCATATTGATCAAATCAAACAACTAAACACAGGTATTGTCTACCGTGTGATTGATCAATATGGGCCAATTTCTCGGATTGCATTATCTAAACAATCACAATTGGCACCCGCAAGTATCACAAAAATTACGCGCGAGCTCATTGATGCTCATTTAGTTAAAGAGATTGAATTTCCCGTTCTCGGCTTGCGAGGTAGGCCCGCAATTGGATTAGTCATTGAAAGTGAAGGGTGGCAGTTTTTATCTATCCGTCTTGCCTGTAACTCTATTAGCCTTTCATTAAAAGAGATCAATACACAAACTATCGTAGAGCAAGACTATCCATTTGACGTTAAAGGTAATGAGCAATTTTCCAATACGCTCTCATCATTAATTAGCCATTTTTTTGCGACATATTCACGCCATTTAGAGCGTGTTACGGCCATTAGTATTGTTTTAGATGGTTTGGTGGAGCCTTTCTCTGGTGTAATTTATGCTTTGCCTTATTACGACATTGATAATTTACCACTTGGTCATTTTTTAACGGAACAAACTGGGCTACCGACTTATATACAGCCTTATGTTAATGCGTTAGCACTAGCCGATTATTTTTCTTTGTATGAAAAAAGAACAGCAAAAAATATCATTTATTTACAAATTGATTGTGTTGTTAGCGCTGCAATTATCAATAACGGCATTGCATTAGATAGTCATACGCGACGAGCGATACATTTTGGGCATGTACAAACACAAAACACGGGGGAAACTTGTTATTGTGGTGGTATTGGTTGCTTAGAAGGGGCAATCGCTATTCCGGCTATCTTAAAACATGCCGTGGAATTACAACATTTATACCCATCATCCTCATTTTTCAATCATGACATAACTATCGATAGTTTTTGTTTAGCTGTGGAAGACCAAGATCCACTCTGTTTACATGTACTCAATGATATAGCGCAAATACTTGCCAAACAGCTTGGTCAACTCATTAATATCTTCGGCACCGAATTAATTTTAATCAATTCTCCGCTAAATCGGATTTCCTCTGTATTTTATTCACTTTTACATCAATATTGCCATTCGCAGTCTATTCCTCTATATCGTGGTGAATTACGCATTGAACAATCTGAAGTTACTAAAAAAGAGAGTGAAACTGCATTAGTTCAACAAGCATTATATGATGGTTCTTTATTACTTCAGTTACTGCAAGGTTAACAGTAGTTAATAAAATTTTTGCTATTAAACAGAAAATTGAGCTAACGCAAACTTAAGAGTTACCCATTCCCATAAACTGATTCCATATCATTTTTCACTGCAACATGTATGCAGTCGTCTGTCACTTCAGGATAGAAAATAACTATGATGAATCTATTTGTTACCGGGACAGATACGGATGTCGGGAAGACAGTCTCCACGTTAGCAATACTGCAGGCTCTTAATGGCCAAGGAATTAAAGCTGTAGGCTATAAGCCTATCGCTGATAAGTGTATTGATACACCGGAAGGTATGCGGAATAAAGATGCTTTGTTAATACATGGGGCGTCACAACAACTTGTATCCTACGATGATGTTAACCCAATTAAAATCAAAGATAATTACAGCCAAGAAAACTGTATTGATTTCAATAAGATTAAACAAGGACTAGAAAACTTAAATAGCCAATGCGACACCGTTGTTATCGAAGGTAATGGGGGATGGCGCTATTTATTGGATGACAACACATTTTATACTGATTGGCTAAAAGGACAAAAAGTCGGCGTTATACTTGTCGTTGGCATCCAGCATGGCTGTGTAAACCATACATTACTGACTGCAGATGCAATACGTGCCGATGGTTTGCCGCTTATCGGTTGGATAGCAAACCGTATCAATCCAGGGTTGGCACATTATGCCCAGATCATTAATCGCTTACAAAAACACTTAAAGGCACCGTTGTTAGGCGAAATTCCGTATTTATTACGACCGGAAGAAAAAACGCTATGTCACTATTTAGATCAAGATAAGATCAAAGCATTTATGTGCGAATATGCATAGCTTATCGAGGATGATTGAAAAGGGCGCTGATAATAGCGCCCTGAGTTTTATTGATTAATGACGAGTATAAATGATCTTATATGTTTCATTTTGGCAATGGCCAACAACTTGCCCTTGCGCTTGTTCAGCCTCATCATTTGGAACAGCAACTAAGCTAAAATTATCGGCAGGAACGCCGTTGTTAATAATTTTCTGCTTAATTTCTTCAATAACACTTTCACATGATGCTTGTGCTAACACTGGAGCAACGAGTAAGCATAGAGCTGGAAATATAAGTCTTTTCTTCATAATAACTCCTTAATGGGTTTAATGAGTTATGGGCGAGCTAATGGGCGTCCTGTATTTACATCTAGGCAGCGTTGTGTATTCGGCTCCCAATAAGCATTTAAATTAAGACTTTTCTCGCAGGCATCTTTTGCATCAAATGCAGCGTCAACCTTATCAAACTCTTTTTCAGTACGGGAATTTACTTTTGTACGTAAACTCCGTGTTTGATCCCACTGTTCCTTTTCTTGGCGTGCCTGCTCTTTTGTCAAAACACTATCAACATTTCCCGATGTAACACAAGTGCTTCCTGCTGAGCAGTTAACATTCCCTGCATGCGCTGCTGAAGAAAGCCCCAACAAAGGAAGGCAAAACACTACCGCCGCTAGACCTTGCTTAACAAACTTTAGTGATGAGCTCATTATAATTCCTTACAAAGTTAGTTCTATTCGACAATATAAACACAAATATAGCGCAAATTCCTTTAGAAAAGTACGAAAAATCACGCCTCTTTATAAACAGTTAAACCAGCAAAGGTTTGACAAACAGGCATCAATTCAAGTGTATTGACGTTCATACGAGCAGGCAATGTCGCTACCCAGTAAACCGTTTCAGCAATATCTTCAGGTGTAAGTGCATCCGCGCCTTTATAGATATTCGCTGCTTTATCATCATCACCTTTAAGACGAACATTAGAGAATTCTGTTCCGCCAACTAATCCAGGTTCGATATCAGTTACTCGGACTTTTTTGCCTTGGAGATCAGCCCGTAGTCCTAATGAGAATTGCTTAACAAACGCCTTAGTGGCGCCATAAACATTACCACCTTTATATGGCCAGTTAGCCGCTGTTGAGCCGATATTAATAATATGACCATGATTATTGGCAACCATAGTTTGCAATACTTCGTAGGTCATATTGACTAAACCTTTCGTATTCGTATCAATCATTGTTGCCCAATCGTCAGGGTTAGCCTCGAATGCGGGTTCTATACCTAGCGCTAAGCCCGCATTATTCACTAAAACATCAATATTTTTTAGTGCTGTTGGTAATCCTGCAATGGCATTTTGAATTGCTTTCCGGTCTCTTACATCAAGAGTAATAGGGTGAAAGTGCGAGCCTAATTCTTTTTGTAATGCTGTTAGTCGCTCTGTACGACGACCCGTTCCAATAACGGTTGCTCCTTGCTGAATAAAGCGACGCGTAATTGCTTCGCCAAAACCTGAAGTTGCTCCTGTGACTAATATGATCATATTTTCCCCTGTCATTTTATTATTGCTTCATATTATGTGGCTATTCTAGCGCTTGTAACTCTAACCTACAAAAATCTTCTTGTCATGATAGAGAAAATAGAGCGCATCCGCACAATGCTTGTGCTAACAACATAAAAATATTCATAAAGTGATGCATTAATGAATATTCTCAGTTATAACGAGTGATGAATAAAAAATCAGGCCAAGAAAGTAATTCGACATTAGGATGACATCAAATGAACTATCAAGTTACACCATTTTGGCTGTACTCAAGTAAATTAACTTTGTTGATTATTATTGCGTTAGTCATTTCTTTTTATAACGTGACTGGCTTTATTTTATACCTAATATTCTTAGGGTTAATTTGGGCTGTATTGCTCTCTATTAAAATTCACGGATTAAAAGAAAAAGGCCTTATCCTTAGAAATAGTGAGACGTCAACATGGATGGTTTATATAAGAGGGATCCCAGTTCAAGAGCAACGTCAACACTTGAAAAATCCCTATTTTGCTATTAAAAATCAGGGAGTTAGTTTTATTTTCAAAGCATTATCTATTAAGCTATTTATTCAAATTTTCTTTATTGGGCTGATTTTTAAACAAACATTAGTTGTCGATAACATTTATATTCAGCTTGTATCGGTTCTCGCTAGCTTCGCAATTCTCTGGTCTCTACTACAAACTATATGGGCATTATGTGCCATAAAAACTGAAAAAATGGTCATTAATGAATTTACATCCCCCAGTAAATCCCAATGGTATGAGATTAGTTTCCGGACTAAAAAGAATACAGTCAAAACAGCTTTAGAGTGCATATTGGCACTGTAGCAATAAAAATAATAAATCTGATACAGAAAAAGAGGTGACATTGCTACAAAAGCAAATAGTCGCTTACGGCAATTTGTTGAAGCTAAACTTAAACAAATAAACGCACAGTAATATAAATCAAGTTACCTTAAGTCAGCCAATTAACCATAAACACAACTCGTAACAACAAACAAGGATAGGCGCTACAGAGCTTCCAGATAAAGTAGATTTCATATGCTTCTTTAAAAAAGAGAACATTTTTAACTGATACGATGGTATTACATATCAATATATTGAAATCAACAATTTCGATAAAAAATTGGCAGGTTTGGCTTTTAATTTAAGCTAAACTCAGTTAATCAACCAAACCATACTACATAATTTATAATATAATGAATTTTATAGCTCACTTTTTAAAATTTTCCTACATAAAGAAATATTCTTGATAGGGATGACCTTAGAAGATAACGCATTGTGTGAAGCTAAAAACTCATTTAAACGTTGATCATATTTTTTCGAAAAACGCAATAACTCAACTGTATTTAAGAGTGTTTCTTTAGGCTTTTTTCGCATAATTGTACTGATTAAAAATCGGTTGGCTAAACGAATAGCACGTAAGTAATAAGGCACATTCATCCTAAAAATAATGGAACATTCGAGAAGAAAAGGGTAAAGACGCTTATCATACGCTCCCTCAATAATCCATCTATCAGTACTTAAAATCATTTCAATCTGAGATTTAATGAATTCTTCTGAGTTTTTACGGTATTCATTTCCTGTCATATCCCAATAAATAGCATCAAATTCATACACTGGCAAAGAGAGTTCTTTTGCTAATTGAGTTGCTACCGTTGTTTTTCCTGCCCCTGAAGGGCCAATAATACAAATTTTCATTTTTTAAATATTCGGTTTTTTGATAAAAAATTGCCACTGGATGAGCTGAAAATAAAAGTCAGTCATTAAGCCTATTATTGGTAATAAATTGCCATGTTTATCAATCATGTAGATAACAATTCATATCAATAATATTTTAGAAAATCATAGCTAGAGCTCATTTTTCAACCCAATGAAGATTATATTCGATTAATTAATCATCATAACTAATAACGCAGTTATGAGATTTTTTGAGACGTTATCTCTCCCGTTCAACGGATAAAATCAATCATTAATTTTCGAAACGTCTCTTTGACTCCTTCTTTCTAACTTTGCTATAGCCTCCCAGGGGTTAAGTACCCGATCTACACTAGCTATTGTTGATTCCCGATGAGCAATTATAATTCTAGTTATTTTTAATGATGAGATAGATTGATTGATATAAGCTTCATTTTTTAAATCTAAATGACTTGTCGCCTCATCTAAAAATAATATGCTCGGTTGTTTATATAATGCTCTAGCTATCATTAGTCTTTGCTTTTGTCCTCCAGATAAACTACCACCTAATTCGCTTAACATCGTTTCATATCCCATCGGCATTTTCATGATTTCTTCATGTATATTAGATAAAATAGCGCATTCAACTATTCTTTTATCATCTTTAACACTCTCAAAACTGGATATGTTTTCTGCTATAGTGCCAGAAAATAGCTTATCATCTTGCAAAACACATGCTATTCTGTCTCTATAATTATTTAATCCTATCGTATCTACATTTATATCGTTTATATAAATATTTCCACTTGTAGGGCTTAGCAATCCAGACATAACCTTCATTAAAGTTGTTTTCCCCATACCGGAAGGGCCTACAATGGCCACACTCTCACCAGCCTTTACAGAAAAACTTAAATTAGAGAAAATTTCCATTGAGTGAACATCATACTTAAATGATATCTTATCAATGCGGATATCCATGCTTTTATTGGGTAAAATCAACGCGTTTTTGGGCTGGTAATTTTCAGTATCTGTAAAAATTACATCTGATACTCTATCACAGTGAAGAGTTAGCATCTTTATTTCCAATAGCATATTTATTAAGTTCGCAGCTCTCTCTGAAAACTGACTTCGATAAATATTAAAAGCAACAAACATCCCTAATGATATTAAGTTATCCATTACCATTAGTGAACCAATCCATAAGATAATGATATGATCTATAGATGATATTAGTGAGTTCGCCCCATAAAAAAACATGCTTAGTTTTGTATTTTTAATATTCGAATTAATGGCTTCAATATTTAAGTTTAACCAATTCTTTGATCTGGATAGACTTAGACCTAATGATTTTATAGAGGCAATACCATAAATTGTCTCTGTAAAATGGGAATTCGCTTCTGCACTCTTAACAATATATTCTTCAGCGTATCTAATATATTTATTATACATTAAAACTCTTAGTGCAATGTATAATAGGGTAAATCCCATAACAATTAAGACTAGCTTTGAGCCATACAAGGTCATCATTATAAAAAGCCCTATGACCATTACTCCATCAACTATTCCATTAATAATATTGTTTATTAGAGTATTACGTAATGAATCTAATGATTCTAATCGTGACTGGATATCCCCAACTTTTCTTTTTTCGAAAAAGTCAAGGGGCAATTTCATTAAGTAATCAAAAAAGCTTATTTTCCATTGAACATTGACCAATGTATCTATAAATAAAGAAACCCATGCCCGAACAAATCTCAACGCAGCATTGAGCAATGTGAAAACAAACAAACCAAGTATCACTAGTGTCAGTAGGCTATAGTCACTAGATATTACAACATGGTCCATAATTAACTGGGTTCCTATAGGAAATGCAATATTTAGTCCCTCAATTAAAAATGATAAGCACAATACTTTTAATAGTGATGAAGGAAAGTTCGTTATGTTGTTTAACAAGGTCCTTATATTTAACCTGGAAATCTTTTTTACTTTCTTAAAGTTACTGTCAGGCCACACTTCCATGGCTACACCGGAAAAACTATTTGAAAACTCATTAATATTGATTGTTCTTTTACCTATCGCTGGATCTTGAATAATGAATTTGTTATTCCTAATTGCGATTAATACAACAAAATGATTCATATTCCAATGCAGTATACAGGGTTTCTTCATTAAGTTTAATTCATCAATATCAATTGATAATGCTCTTGTTTTTAAATTTAAATTTATCAAAGCTTCAATTAAGCTTTGAAGTGTTGCTCCTTGAGATGAAATCCCAAATTCTCTTCTTAGATTAACCAAATCTATTTCCATTCCATAGTATCTGCAGATCATGGCTATACAGGCCAAGCCACACTCTGATGATTCAGATTGAATAATATTAGGTATTCTTCGTTTGAATTTAAGATCTAATCTATCTAAAATAAAATTAATATCTACCATGCTATTTACCTTCAGAAACGCTAGAGTCATAATACGATGATGTCACCCATTGATAAAGAGGCCGTTTTTCTAAAAATAATATAGCTTCAGCCTTTAAACCGTTGGATAAATACAATGTTTTATTTTTATATTTTATGCTTTGATTATCTAATTCAACTATTACTTTGTAAAAAGATGTATTAAAAGAGCTTTGTAAATTTACTGGTGAGCTGGAATATAATAACATTTCATTTTTTGAAATGGGTAATTTTGATATCATAGATATACTTCCTGAAAACTGTCCAAATTTTTGGTAAGGAAAAGAGTCATAGCGTATTTTTATTTTGTCCTTTACATTTAAATAGGGGACGCTACTACTTGGAACCCATAAAATCAATTGATACCCTGATTCATCGCTTCTAATTATTTTTATGATATTTTCTCCAGGGTCAATAAGCTGCCCCTCATTAACATTTAAAGTATCAATAAAACCATCAATTGGTGACAGAATAAATAAAGTATTATTTGCATTTGCTTCAGATAACTGCTTTTGAAGATCTATTTTTTGAGATTCATACTTATATATTTGAGTATCAAAATCAGCCATCTTTATCTTTAAGTCATTTTCTAAGTTTGATATCATTAAAGAGTCTTGATTTATTTGGTTTCTTATACCCTGATAAGCCACTTGCTGCTGATAAAATATGTTACTTTGATTTGTTAATTGTTCTTTATTAATCATTCCTTTTTTCAAATAAATCCTATAATTATCTAAACTCAATTTAGCTTCATTGAGACTTTTTAAAATAGCGAGTTCCATGTCTTTATTTTGAATATTAGACTTCTTATATAAATTTATTTGTGTTTCTATATTGTTTTTTGTCATTTCTTTGCTATCTATTGTCTTTTTAATTATATCATCAATTTTTTCCACTTGATAATTAATGGAGTTAACTGTGTTAACACCTAGATTCCCATTTTTTGTTACCTTGCTAATATCTAGTTGATATATTTTTTGTCCTTTTTTTACATAATCACCGACATTAACAAATTTTTTAATAACAATACTTTGTTGCGTTACGGATATATTTACAGGTTGTTTCTTTGATATTACCTCACCAATAACCGTTTCTTTCCTAGTAATATCTAGGAACAAAAACATAAATAATGCTATAGAAATAAAAAAAACTGATATTACAATATAAAATAACAATGGGATTTTTGAGATAATTAGAGCTTTACCTGTCCATCGACTTTTTTTATACTCTAATGCTTCTTCTCTAAATATACCATTCATAATCACCCTCTATTTAAAATAGAGCGACTGATATAGTCGCTCTATTAATATTTAATACTTAATAACTAATACTTAGTAAGTAACGTTAAAAGTACTACCATTGTTACCAATAGCATTAAAATTATAGGAATCTTTAATGACAGTGGTGGTTACTGTTACCCCTTTTACCACTGGAGTTGGGGCTGGAGCTGGAACAGAGGGTTGAACACTAACTTTTGGTGTAGTTGTAACAGGTGGCTTGCAGAGATTAAAAGTGCCGCCAG
>NZ_JAMPLX010000038.1:0-4434 GCF_028477825.1 Providencia sp. PROV267
TTAGATTGTCCCTCTAAGACACGGAATCGGTGGCTACACCACATCAACCAAGCAGTTAAAATTTATTTGCTTGCTTTTTACAGGAGACAAATCAGGGAGATAATTGAGAACATAAGGGAAGTGGTGCTGATAGGCAGATTCGAACTGCCGACCTCACCCTTACCAAGGGTGTGCTCTACCAACTGAGCTATATCAGCACATCTTGGAGCGGGCAGCGGGAATCGAACCCGCATCATCAGCTTGGAAGGCTGAGGTAATAGCCATTATACGATGCCCGCAATGAACTCGGCTACCTGAGTTATCAGCTGCTAAATGTAACCTGAATAAACTTTTTTGAAAAGTTCTTCAGGAGATGGTGGTGGGAGAAGGATTCGAACCTTCGAAGTCTGTGACGGCAGATTTACAGTCTGCTCCCTTTGGCCGCTTGGGTATCCCACCTATCCAAATTGTTAATTGGTGCCGGCACCAAGAGTCGAACTCGGGACCTACTGATTACAAGTCAGTTGCTCTACCAACTGAGCTATGCCGGCATCAAGTGCTGCGCATTCTAGGAAGAGTGAGCGCGACTTGCAACAAAAAATTTTAATTTTTTGTTCGCTTGCTCACATTTTATGCACTTTTTGCGATTTTGCTGCTTTTTTCGCTATATTCAGCTTAAAACATCTACAGCAGAACACCACTATAATCCATTATTATTTAATCAGTAAAGAGCCCTTGCATCATTAAAAAGTGACTTAGGCCATTTTCTAGAGCAAAAAATGATGTTCTGTATCTTCGTTCCCTCTTTCTAACCGCTGCTTTTTTCAGCAACTCGTTCTATTTTTACAGCCTTCGTCAAAAAAAATTCACATAAAACATAAAAAGTTCTACGCCTACTATCTTTCACTCGCTATGATGCAACTTAATTTTACGGATACGGGTGTTTAGGCAACCTGTCCAACCTGCATAGAATAGGCAGATGTTGGTTTATGAAACAGACAGAGAATTTTATTACTACGCCATACTTAGAGTTTGATAGGGAACATTGGGCAACATTACGTGATTCAGTCCCTTTGACATTAACGTCTAGCGAATTGATAGAGTTGAAAGGTATTAATGAAGAACTCTCGATGGAAGATGTTATTGAAATCTACCTACCATTATCTCGTTTACTCAATTTTTATATTAGCTCCAATTTGCGCCGTCAGGCTGTATTAGAGCAGTTCTTAGGAACAAATGGAGCAAAGGTTCCCTATATTATTGGGATTGCAGGCAGTGTTGCTGTAGGCAAGAGCACAACGGCTCGTCTATTACAGGCCTTATTAACACGTTGGCCTGAGCATAGAAAAGTTGATTTAATCACGACAGATGGTTTTTTGTATCCTAATCAGGTACTCAAAGATCGAAATATCATGAAGAAAAAGGGTTTTCCTCAGTCTTACGATATGCGAAGACTCGTGAATTTCGTGTCGCAGATAAAATCAGGAGCGCGTAACGTTGTTGCACCGGTCTACTCACATCTTACTTATGATATTGTGCCTGACCAACAACAGGTTATTGATCAGCCTGATATCCTAATTCTAGAAGGCTTAAACGTGCTACAGAGTGATATGGACTATCCACATGACCCACATCATGTGTTTGTCTCAGACTTTGTTGATTTCTCTATCTACGTGGATGCAGACCCTGAATTATTAAAGCAGTGGTATATTGGTCGGTTCCTAAAGTTCCGCCAAGGGGCATTTTCCGATCCTGATTCCTACTTCCACAATTATTCTAAATTAAGCGAAGAAGAAGCCGTTAAAATTGCAGGCTCTATTTGGGATGAAATTAATGGTTTAAACCTAAAAGAAAATATTTTACCCACGAAAGAACGTGCAAGTTTAATAATGACCAAAGGCGAAAACCATTCTATCCAGAATGTTAGGCTTAGAAAATAAACACTATATGCCGGTATAGCTTACCGGCATCATTTTATTATTTTTCGTTAGATCTTAGTGATATTTCCCCACCGATATAAGGAATAATTTCACCATTATCCTGTTGTAATAAAAGAGCACCTTGTTGATTTATTCCTTTTTCCACACCGGTGATAATTTTATCACCAATCAACAATTTAACCTTCCTTCCCAAGAAGTTATCTAATTCAAACCAACGCTCCAAAAAGGGAACTAATCCTTCCTTCTCAAATAAAACTAATGCTTTTTTCAGTGCATTAATAATATCAGCAGACAATTTATTTCTTTCTATATTTTCTACTTCATCAATTAATGAGGCCCACTCCTGATTAATTGTACCCTCTTTATCTACATTCTTTTTTTCCATACCAATATTAATTCCAATACCAATAATGATATGTGCGGCATCACCTGTTTTTCCTGTTAATTCCACAAGTATACCTGCTAGTTTTTTATCATTAAGATAAAGATCATTAGGCCATTTTACTTTTACTTTACCCCTGCTTAGTTTATTTAAGGTTTCAGCAATTATGATCCCCACAACTAAACTTAGTCCGACTGCAGCTGCCGGCCCTTGATCAAGCTTCCAGTACATCGATAGATATAGATTACAACCAAATGGTGAAATCCATTGCCGCCCGCGTCGACCTCTCCCCGCACTTTGGTACTCCGCCAGACATGTATCGCCTGATTTTAAGCTCGAAATTCTTTCAAGCATATACTGATTTGTTGAATCAATGACAGGCTCCACAATCACATCACTGCCCTGAATATATTGCTTAATTAACTCACCATTGAGCAAATTAAGCGTATGGGGCAATTTATAGCCTTTACCTGCGATAGTTTGCACTTCAATGCCCCATGAACGCAGTGTTTTAATATGTTTATTAATCCCTGCTCGTGTCATCCCTAATGTATCGCCTAGCTGTTGGCCTGAGTGGATTTGAGCATCAGATAAGATCTCTATCAATTGTAGCGGTGTACTGGTTTCTTTCATAAAATGCAGTCCATAGGGTTAATTTCGCCATGTTTACCAATAAACCTCACTTCTGGCTCAAGCATGATACCAAAATGCTTATGCACGGTTTGGCTGACATATTTAGCTAAGTCAACAATATCACGCCCTGTCGCATGGCATTTATTAATGAGGACTAAAGCCTGCCGTGTATGTACAGCAGCGCCACCTAATTCATAGCCTTTCAACCCACATTGGTCTATCAACCAACCCGCAGCAACCTTTATTGAGCCATCTTCTTGGGCATACTGTGGGCAAGTTGGAAAACGTTGTTTTATTTGATGCGCTTTATCTGCTGTAATAATTGGATTTTTAAAGAAGCTTCCCACATTGCCCGTCACGGCGGGATCAGGTAATTTTGCTTTCCGTGTCTGGCATACGGCATCAAACACTTGCTGTGGAGTCACTGTTTCGGCATCTAAGAGTGCTAAATCCCCATAGGTGAGTTTAGGTGACCATTGTTTAGCAAACTTCAAACCAACCCCAATAATCACATGAGAATGCTGATAGTCATGCTTAAAGATACTATCACGGTAGCCAAAATGGCAGGCTTCAGCCTCTATCCTTTCTGTCTTACCAGTTTGGAGGTTCAGAGTATCAACATACTCACATAAATCCTTCAGCTCAACACCATAAGCGCCTATGTTTTGAATTGGTGCAGAGCCTACACAGCCAGGTATCAAGGCTAAATTTTCAGCACCATAGATACCTTTACCCATTAAATATTCAATAAATTGATGCCAGTTCTCACCTGCCGCAGAATACACATGCCAATATTCTGGGGTCTCTGTGATAGTAATGCCTCTAATACGATTGAGAATTACCGCACCATCAAAGTCTTCAATAAATAACACATTACTTCCCCCTCCAAGGATCAAAACAGGTAACTGCTGTTTTTGCGCATTAAGCCATTGCTGATAAATCTCTTCTGCTGATCCAGCAATACAAACTGACTTTGCTTGTGCTTCGATACCGAGAGTATTAAACGGTTTTAATTCAAGGGATGGGTTCATTGCAGCCTTCAATAGATAACCAATAAAGATGAGCTAAGTCTATCAGGCTGACCCGCGAGAATCATTAAATAATGAGATGCCTCTCATGACATTAGGAGTATTAGGTTGAAATGGCAATGTGTCAGGAACAAGAAAAAAGAAGATACAGAATAATTTGAATGGGGCTAAATAGCAAAAAGCCACCCCAAGGTGGCTTTTCTATGTTTAAAACCTAGCAGTTCCCTACTCTCACATGGGGAAGCCCCACACTACCATCGGCGCTACGGCGTTTCACTACTGAGTTCGGCATGGGGTCAGGTGGGACCACCGCGCTATTGCCGCTAGGTAAATTCTTTTTTAATACTGATAAATTCATGGTGCTGATACCCAGATTCGAACTGGGGACCTCACCCTTACCAAGGGTGTGCTCTACCAACTGAGCCATATCAGCAATATGGTGCGGTCAGTCAGTACTGACACAACCTTTAAA
>NZ_JAMPLX010000039.1:0-2608 GCF_028477825.1 Providencia sp. PROV267
TTTGATGTCTGGCAGTTCCCTACTCTCACATGGGGAGACCCCACACTACCATCGGCGCTACGGCGTTTCACTGCTGAGTTCGGCATGGGGTCAGGTGGGACCACCGCGCTATTGCCGCCAGACAAATTCGGTTCGTTCCCGTTCGCGTCGACACCGCAAACCAGAACTGCAATCTTGAACAAGCTGATTTCTCGCACCACTCTATCTCGTGCGCTTCAACAATCGTCTCTCTAAAACACCTTCGGTGTTGTCAGGTTAAGCCTCACGGTTCATTAGTACTGGTTAGCTCAACGTATCGCTACGCTTACACACCCAGCCTATCAACGTCTTCGTCTTAAACGTTCCTTTAGGACCCTTAAAGAGTCAGGGAAGACTCATCTCAAGGCAAGTTTCCCGCTTAGATGCTTTCAGCGGTTATCTCTTCCGCACTTAGCTACCGGGCAGTGCCATTGGCATGACAACCCGAACACCAGCGGTGCGTCCACTCCGGTCCTCTCGTACTAGGAGCAGCCCCTTTCAATCTTCCAACGCCCACGGCAGATAGGGACCGAACTGTCTCACGACGTTCTAAACCCAGCTCGCGTACCACTTTAAATGGCGAACAGCCATACCCTTGGGACCTACTTCAGCCCCAGGATGTGATGAGCCGACATCGAGGTGCCAAACACCGCCGTCGATATGAACTCTTGGGCGGTATCAGCCTGTTATCCCCGGAGTACCTTTTATCCGTTGAGCGATGGCCCTTCCATTCAGAACCACCGGATCACTAAGACCTACTTTCGTACCTGCTCGAGCCGTCACTCTCGCAGTCAAGCTGGCTTATGCCTTTGCACTAACCGCATGATGTCCGACCATGCTTAGCCAACCTTCGTGCTCCTCCGTTACGCTTTGGGAGGAGACCGCCCCAGTCAAACTACCCACCAGACACTGTCCGCACCCCAGATTATGGGGCAACGTTAGAACATCAAACATTAAAGGGTGGTATTTCAAGGTTGGCTCCATGCAGACTGGCGTCCACACTTCAAAGCCTCCCACCTATCCTACACATCAAGGCTCAATGTTCAGTGTCAAGCTATAGTAAAGGTTCACGGGGTCTTTCCGTCTTGCCGCGGGTACACTGCATCTTCACAGCGAGTTCAATTTCACTGAGTCTCGGGTGGAGACAGCCTGGCCATCATTACGCCATTCGTGCAGGTCGGAACTTACCCGACAAGGAATTTCGCTACCTTAGGACCGTTATAGTTACGGCCGCCGTTTACTGGGGCTTCGATCAAGAGCTTCTCCTTACGGATAACCCCATCAATTAACCTTCCAGCACCGGGCAGGCGTCACACCGTATACGTCCACTTTCGTGTTTGCACAGTGCTGTGTTTTTAATAAACAGTTGCAGCCAGCTGGTATCTGCGACTGGCTTCAGCTCCATGGGTAAACCACTTCACCTAATGCCAGCGTGCCTTCTCCCGAAGTTACGGCACCATTTTGCCTAGTTCCTTCACCCGAGTTCTCTCAAGCGCCTGAGTATTCTCTACCTGACCACCTGTGTCGGTTTGGGGTACGATTAATGATAATCTAGAGCTTAGAGGCTTTTCCTGGAAGCGGGGCATGAGCTACTTCGCCACCGTAGTGACTCGTCATCAGACCTCAGTGTATAGCGAACCGGATTTGCCTAATTCACCCACCTACATCCTTAAACCGGGACAACCGTCGCCCGGCCAGCCTAGCCTTCTCCGTCCCCCCATCGCAATTATCACCAGTACAGGAATATTAACCTGTTTCCCATCGACTACGCATTTCTGCCTCGCCTTAGGGGTCGACTCACCCTGCCCCGATTAACGTTGGACAGGAACCCTTGGTCTTCCGGCGTGCGGGTTTTTCACCCGCATTATCGTTACTTATGTCAGCATTCGCACTTCTGATACCTCCAGCATGCCTCGCAGCACACCTTCACAGGCTTACAGAACGCTCCCCTACCCAACAACATCTAAATGTCGCTGCCGCAGCTTCGGTGCATGGTTTAGCCCCGTTACATCTTCCGCGCAGGCCGACTCGACCAGTGAGCTATTACGCTTTCTTTAAATGATGGCTGCTTCTAAGCCAACATCCTGGCTGTCTGAGCCTTCCCACTTCGTTTCCCACTTAACCATGACTTTGGGACCTTAGCTGGCGGTCTGGGTTGTTTCCCTCTTCACGACGAACGTTAGCACCCGCCGTGTGTCTCCCGTGATAACATTCTTCGGTATTCGTAGTTTGCATCGGGTTGGTAAGTCGGGATGACCCCCTAGCCGAAACAGTGCTCTACCCCCGAAGATGAGTTCACGAGGCGCTACCTAAATAGCTTTCGGGGAGAACCAGCTATCTCCCGGTTTGATTGGCCTTTCACCCCCAGCCACAAGTCATCCGCTAATTTTTCAACATTAGTCGGTTCGGTCCTCCAGTTAGTGTTACCCAACCTTCAACCTGCCCATGGCTAGATCACCGGGTTTCGGGTCTATACCCTGCAACTCATTCGCCCAGTTAAGACTCGGTTTCCCTACGGCTCCCCTATTCGGTTAACCTTGCTACAGAATATAAGTCGCTGACCCATTATACAAAAGGTACGCAGTCACCC
>NZ_JAMPLX010000041.1:0-1218 GCF_028477825.1 Providencia sp. PROV267
TATAGATGCCCCTTTTCACTACAGTGGGTTGTTATTATGCAATGATTTTTGCAACAACACCCGCACCTACTGTACGGCCACCTTCACGGATTGCGAAACGCAAACCATCGTCCATCGCGATTGGGTGAATCAGAGTTACTTTCATGTTCACGTTGTCGCCTGGCATTACCATCTCTACGCCTTCTGGCAGTTCGATAGTACCTGTTACGTCAGTTGTACGGAAGTAGAACTGTGGACGGTAACCTTTGAAGAATGGCGTGTGACGACCACCTTCATCTTTGCTCAGAATATAAACTTCTGATTCGAAAGTTGTGTGTGGCTTGATTGAACCTGGTTTCGCCAAAACTTGACCACGTTCGATTTCTTCACGCTTAGTACCACGCAGCAGAACACCTACGTTCTCACCCGCACGGCCTTCGTCCAGCAGTTTACGGAACATTTCAACGCCAGTACAAGTGGTTTTCGCAGTCTCTTTGATACCTACGATTTCAACTTCTTCACCAACTTTGATGATACCACGCTCAACACGGCCTGTGACTACTGTACCACGACCTGAGATTGAGAATACGTCTTCGATTGGCAGCAGGAATGGCTTGTCAATTGCACGCTCTGGTTCTGGGATGTAGCTGTCCAGTGCTTCTGCTAGTTCAACGATTTTCGCTTCCCACTCTGGGTTGCCTTCCAACGCTTTCAGCGCTGAACCACGGATAACTGGAGTGTCATCACCTGGGAAATCGTATTGAGACAGAAGTTCACGAACTTCCATTTCAACCAGTTCCAGCAGCTCTTCGTCGTCTACCATGTCACATTTGTTCAGGAACACGATGATGTAAGGAACGCCAACCTGACGACCTAACAGGATGTGCTCACGAGTTTGTGGCATTGGGCCATCTGTTGCCGCAACAACTAGGATTGCACCGTCCATCTGAGCAGCACCCGTGATCATGTTTTTAACATAGTCGGCGTGTCCTGGGCAGTCTACGTGTGCGTAGTGGCGAGTTGGTGTATCGTACTCTACGTGAGAAGTAGAGATGGTGATACCACGCGCTTTTTCTTCTGGTGCGTTATCGATTTGATCGAATGCACGAGCGCTACCGCCGTAAGTTTTTGCCAGAACAGTAGTGATTGCTGCTGTCAGGGTAGTTTTACCGTGGTCAACGTGGCCGATTGTACCAACGTTAACGTGCGGTTTTGAACGTTCAAATTTTTCTTTAGACA